>JASDTK010000116.1:1609-4015 GCA_041891555.1 Oscillospiraceae bacterium | reverse complement strand
AAGAAAGGAGAAATAATAAAAACCACCCCCTTCGAGATGGTTTTTATTATACGTGTTTTACTATGACAACATGAAGGTCATAGACCTGCTCAAATACTCCGCGAGCTTTTATAAAAAAGACTGTGCAAAACGTATAAACGAGCTTGCCGAAATTATGGATCTCGATTTGGGCAAGAAGATAGACGACCTTTCCTTCGGGAACAAGAAAAAAGTGGGCATTGTTCAGGGACTTCTGCACGAGCCGAAATTAATCATACTCGACGAGCCCACCAGCGGGCTTGACCCGCTTATGCAGCAGAAGTTTTTTGACCTCATCTCTGAGGAGAACAGAAAGGGCGCAACCGTGTTTTTCTCCTCTCATATTCTCGGCGAGGTGCAGAAGATGTGCAGCCGCGTCGCGTTTATCAAGGAAGGCAGAATAATAAAGCTAGAAAAAATGAGCGCTCTTGCGCAGGACAGCTACAAGCGAATTAAGCTTGAAACAAAGTCCGCCATTTCCGGGGACGTTTTAAATATAGAGGGCGTAAGCAAGATGGAGCTTAATGGAAGCTCGGCAGACTTCATCTTTAAGGGCAATATTAACTCCATCATAAAAACAATCGGAGGCTTGGAGCTGAAAAACCTTACGATTGACGAGCCCGATCTTGAGGAAATCTTCATGCATTACTATGCAAAGGAGGGCTGATTGCCATGAATATGTACCTGCACGAGCTGAAATCGCTGAGAAAATCGACGCTTATTTGGGCAGGCTCGATGATAGCGGTAGCGGTGCTCTATTTTTCGGTTTATACGGGAATCGTTAAAGACGCTGAAGGCTTTCGAAGTCTCTTGGCAGGGTATCCGGCGGAGATACGGACTATGCTTGGAATTTCGCTTGACACGATAACAACCATTCTCGGCTTCTATTCAATGATTTTTTCTTTTGTAGCCATCTGCGGAGCCATACAGGCAATGAATTACGGACTGTCGGTGCTCTCAAAGGAATCACGGGAACGCACGGCGGATTTTTTGCTCGTAAAACCCGTTTCGCGGAGCGCTATCATCAGCGCAAAGCTGCTGGCTGCGCTTACTATGATAATCGCAACCGACGCGCTCTATTTTGCGGGCGCGTTCATCAGCGCAAATCTTGTAAAAACAAGCGATTACAGCTTCAAGCTGTTTTTTATGGTCAGTCTCAGCCTTCTTTTCATTCAGCTTATGTTTTTTGCGTTCGGTGTGCTCATTTCGGTGTTCTTTAAAAAGCTCAGAGCAGTGCTTCCAATCTCGCTCGGCTTTGTCTTCGGACTCTATATTCTGGGAGCGGTGCTGGTAACCAATCCAAACGACGCGGCCCGCTATATATCACCTTTTCAGTATTTCAATATTGGCTATATTCTTAATCACGCAGGCTATGAAACGTCTTATGCGATTGTCGGCGCCGTGATTGTTGTTGTATCAATCGCGGCGAGCTATGTCATCTATGTGAGGAAGGATATGCACGCTGTAAGCTGATTGGCTTCACGATTTCATTACAGGAGGTTTAACTGTGAATATATTTATACGGGAGCTGCGGGCAAACAGAAAAGCCCTGATTATCTGGAGCGTATGCATGTTTCTGCTTATTCTGAGCGGTATGGCTAAGTACACCGCCTATTCGTCGGGCGGACAAAATGCCGCAGTCTTCAATGAAATGCCGTATTCTGTCAAGGCTCTGCTGGGTATGGGTTCGTTTGACGTAACGACTATGGCGGGCTATTTCGGAATGCTTTTCCTCTATATCGAGCTCGCGGTGGCAATACACGCCGCGCTTCTGGGCGCGGGCATTATCGCAAAGGAGGAGCGGGACAAAACAACGGAATTTCTGATGATTAAGCCCGTCTCAAGGAAAACGGTCATCACAGCCAAGCTGCTTGCGGCCTTTGTAAATGTCGCCGTCGTGAATATTGTCACACTGGCTTCTTCAGTCGTCATGGTATCTGCCTACAACAAGGGGCCTGACTTAACAGGTGAAGTGATGCTGTTTATGCTGAGCATGTTCATCGTCCAGCTTATCTTTTTGACCCTCGGCGCGGCGCTGGCCGCTTTCATGAAGAATCCCAAGTCCTCGGGTTCCTTTACAATGGGCCTGCTTCTGCTTGCGTTTGTTATTTCAAAAATCACGGACCTGACGGATAAGCTGAACGCCCTGAATGTACTTTCACCCTTCAACTATTTCAGCTATGCGGATTTAGCGGGCGGAAAGGGGCTTGACGCGCTTATTGTAATACTGTCTGCCCTGCTTATTGCCGCGCTTGCGGCCTCGGCCTATGTCTTTTATCCGAAAAGAGATTTGACTGTATAAGGCTTACGAAAACCAAAAAACAAACGGCGCGGAACGACAGCTTTCATCGTTCCGCGCCTTATCCGTATTTAGCCGCCCAACCAGTG
>JASDTK010000116.1:0-1599 GCA_041891555.1 Oscillospiraceae bacterium | reverse complement strand
GTTGACGTACTCGTTGTAGCCCACACCGGTACCGACCACCAGCAGCATTTTGAATTGCTCCTCCGCATACACGGCGTGAGGCACGTTATTGGGCATGACAATGGTTTCGCCCGCCGCAACCGAGTGCTCCTTTTCGCCGATGGTTATGCGGGCTTTTCCAGTCAGTACCGTCAGCATAGCGTCGCCCGACGATGCGTGAGAGCTGATTTGCTCAGCCTTATCAAAGGAAAAGAGCGTTATACCTACTGAACCGTTCTGTACGAGAGTGCAGCTGACGACCTGACCCGCCTGATATGCCACTAAATCAGCCAGTTCCAACGCTGTTTCAAACTCAATATTTTTCAAATACTGTGCTGACATAACAAAACCCTCTCAATTCATGCGATTTAAAAACGTTACGGGCATAGCTAATTTAAATATACCCTGACTATGCGAAAATATCCGCATTGCATTTTTTTAGAAACTGCGCTATATTTTCCTCTTCATATTTTCTGTTATAACCCTTTCTGCCAATTCTGTCGCACAGCCCGAGCAAAGCAATCTCGTTAATATCGGTGTTTCGTCTCATGCCTCCAATATCGGCAAAGGACATATCGTTCACAACAAAAAGTATCTGCATATGGTATCTGACAAGCTGAGACACCTCATTTATGAACTTTTCGTCGTCCGAAAACACTGATAAAAAAGCCTTTGAAAGCTCCTGACCCGCCTTGTCATGGTCATAAGCCGTTATTTTATCTCTGCGTACCTGAGTGGTTGAGGCCTTTCCTATGTCGTGAAGTAATGCCGCCCACATAAAAACAGTCTGATTTTTGCTTCTGCCCTTTAAATTTGCGGCCTCATCCACAACCAGCAGCGTATGATTCCATACATTCCCCTCTGGGTGGTGTACAGGCGACTGCTCAACGCCTTTCAGGCAAAAAAGCATCTCAAACGGGTATTCCGAAAACAAGCTTTCGTTATATATGGCATTCAGAAACACGGAGGGCTTTTCGTCCTCAAGCAGATGCTTATTTATTTCCTCAAACAGTTCAAAAGCTACCATTTGTGCCTCTCATCATTTTTTCATAATTTGGCAGTATCAGTCTACAGCAGTATCGGCTTTCCGTCAATGATAGCTTAACACGGTATGACCGGATAAATCCATCATTACAGGCACAATATTCTCGGCGTTTTTAATCGGCGATTGCTGTGACCTGCAGTTTTTCGCTGTCGAATCAAGAAAACAAGGCGCTTTTTCAATTCAAGAATAACACAACTAATGTTAGCAAAGCGCCCAAAACCGAGATTATAGATGTCAGACAGCCGCCGTTCTGCGAGGGCTTGCGTCCGCCGCCACCGCCTTTTTGACTTTTCGTATACACTTTATAGTTTATATACCCGCTTGTCCCGTTTCCGAATGAGCCGGAGCTGAAAGGCATTTGAAAGCTTCCTTTTCCACATATATACGGTCTATCAATTTTTATTCAATCAGAATATAGTTTTGCGATAAGTTTAATGTGTCCCCTCATTTGATTGACAACGCTCTCCGGGGCGATTACCCGAACGCCATTTCCGAAGCCGCAGAGCCAGCCGAAAAACTGAGGGGAAACCGCCACC
>JASDTK010000115.1:0-4027 GCA_041891555.1 Oscillospiraceae bacterium | reverse complement strand
ATGTCCGCTCAGATGAACAGCATTTTCGCAAGCTTCACGGGCGAAAACGAGGAGTTTTTCGACGAGCTCGAAGAGGCTCTGATTATGGCTGACGCCGGAGTGGAAACCTCGACCGAAGCTGTAAGTGAGCTTCGCAGACTCGTGAAGGAGCGCGGCATTCGCGGCAGCGAAGGAGTCAGAAACACTTTTGCCGAGGTAATGACGAACATACTTGAAGTAGGCGACAGGGAGTTATCCTTAGACACCAAGCCTTCGGTTATCCTGATGGTCGGCGTAAACGGAGTCGGCAAGACGACGACGATCGGAAAGCTTGCCGCAAAGCTCGGTGCCTCCGGAAAAAAAGTGCTGCTTGTAGCGGGAGACACCTTCCGCGCGGCTGCGGCGGAACAGCTTGCGGTATGGGCTGACCGGGCGGGAGCCGGTCTTGTCCGCCATGAGGAGGGCTCGGACCCCGCGTCTGTAGTTTTTGACGGTATATCGGCGGCAAAAGCGCGTTGCGCGGATGTTATCATTATCGACACGGCCGGAAGACTGCACAATAAGCAGAACCTCATGAACGAGCTCAACAAAATCACGCGCATAATATCCCGCGAGCTGCCGGACGCATCAAAGGAAACGCTTCTTGTCCTTGACGCAACGACCGGACAGAACGGACTTATTCAGGCAAAGCAGTTTAAGGAAACGGCGGATATCACAGGCATAGTCATGACGAAGCTTGACGGCACCGCAAAGGGCGGTATTGTTTTCGCCATTGCGGACGAGCTTAAGCTCCCGGTAAAATATATTGGTGTCGGCGAGAGCGTGGACGATCTCATGCCTTTCGAGCCTCAGGGCTTTGTGGAGGCGCTGCTGCAGCAATGATATATATATTGGCAAGCAACAACAGCGGCAAGCTGAGGGAAATGAAAGCCATACTTGCGTCTTTCGGTGCCGAAGTCGTTTCGCAGAGCGAGGCGGGGCTCTCGATAGAGGCGGAAGAGACGGGTACTACCTTTGAGGAAAATGCTCTGATAAAGGCCAGAGCCGCTTGTGAGGCGCTTTCAGAGCCTGCCATAGCAGATGACTCGGGACTTGCCGTGGAAGCGCTGAGTGGCGCTCCGGGCGTATATTCGGCCCGCTACGGCGGCTGTGAGACCGACAACGAGCGCGTGAGCCTTCTCTTGAAAAACATGGAGGGCGAAAAGAACAGGAGAGCAAAATTTGTATCCTGCATCGCCTGTCTCTTTCCTAACGGGGACGTTATTACGGCGAGAGGCGAGTGCGAGGGAGTTATTACCGGGTTTCCGAGGGGCGGGGGCGGTTTTGGCTATGATCCTGTTTTCGAGTTTCCGGAAACGGGGAGAACTATGGCGGAGCTATCCGAGAAAGAAAAAAATGCCATTTCGCACAGAGGCAGGGCTCTGAAAATATTTGAAATGAAACTGAGGGAATACAATGCTGACAAGTAAGCAGCGCGCATATCTGAGAGGCCTTGCCGCAAGCGAGGATACAATAGTACACGTGGGCAAAGGTGATCTGAGCGAAAACATAATAATCCAGACAAAAGAAGCTTTGAAGGCTAGAGAGCTCGTCAAGGGCAAGGTGCTTGAAAACTCGACTCTGACACCGAAAGAAGTCTGCGACATGCTCTGCGCGGAATGTAAGGCGGACGGAGTTCAGATCATTGGCAGTAAATTTGTCCTGTACAAGAGAAATGAATTAGACCCCAGAATAGTGCTTCCTAAAACAGAGAAGAAAAAACAGATTAGATAAGGTTAAAGATCTCATTTTTTTGCGCAAAGGGGGGCTGTGAAATGCGGATTGCTGTTTTCGGAGGGAGCTTTAATCCTCCGCACGACGGGCATGTCGAAGCCGCGAAAACCGCGGCGAGGGAGCTGTGTGCCGATAAGCTGATTATTATTCCCACTGCTAAACCACCTCACAAGGAACAGGAAGAAGGATCTCCGTCCGATTACGAAAGACTGGAGCTTGTAAGGCTTGCTTTCGGAAGTCTTGCGGACACAGAGGTGTCCGATATAGAAATATGCAGGGGGGGCGTGTCCTACACCGTCGATACGCTCGAGGATCTGAAAAGGCTTTATCCGAACGACGAGCTTGTCCTTCTTATGGGGACAGATATGCTTATGTGCTTCGAAAACTGGAAGGACTTCCGCCGTATTCTGGAGCTTTCGGCTTTGGCGGCTTTCCCGAGAAAACATGACGAGATTGCGGACATACGCAGATTCAGAGATTTATACTCCCAAAAATACGATGTTGTTGTTTACGAAATAGGGCTTGTCCCCACAGAGGTAACTTCGACCGAGCTCAGAACAAAGCTTAAAAACCGTGAAGGAAACAATTTGCTTCCCGATGCCGTCTATAGAGAGATAATCAGAAAACGGCTTTACGGCGCGGAGCCGAACTTCGCGTGGCTTCGGGAAAACTCCTATATTTATCTTGATGAAAAACGCGTGCCTCATGTACGAGGCTGTGAACAGGAAGCTGCCCGGCTTGCGGAAAAATGGGGCGCTGACAGGTATCTCTCCGCTGAAGCGGGTATTCTGCACGACATAACAAAAAAACTTAACGGATCAGAGCAGTTGCTATTATGCGAAGAATATGGTATCATCACGGATGTTGATGAAAGAACGAACGTTAAACTTCTCCATTCAAAGACGGGCGCAGCTTTCGCCCGCGATAAATTCGGAATTTGCGACGAGGTGTACTCCGCAATCTGGTGGCACACAACCGGCCACGCGGACATGACCCTGCTCGAAAAAATAATATATATAGCCGACTACATCGAACCCACACGCGATTTCGAGGGCGTAGACGAGCTGCGGCGACTTGCATATAAGGATATCGACGCCGCACTGATAAAAGGATTACAAATGAGCCTTGATGAGCTTGAGCACAGGAATTATCTTCCCCATACGAATTCAGTAGAAGCTCTGAAGTGGCTCATGGAACATAAAAAAGACTGACAGCCGCGTTGCTCCGGCTTTGTTGCCGTTTCGGGCTAAGGCAGTTTTGAAAGGAATGATCAACATATGAAGGTTTTTGGCGGAAATGGGAAAAGAGATGGCAGTTCAAACCGTGACGTGCAGACTCGCAGAGCTGCGGACATGGACAAGAACTATTATATAAATGACTACGACGAGGGTTATAATAGCCCCGAAAACCCTACAAGAAGGAGACTGGCTGAGACTCCGGCACGAAAGGCGCCGAAGTCTCAGAAGCCGAAGAAAAAGGGCAGAGGCTGGCGCATAGCCCTGCTTGTAATCATGATCATAGCGGCAGCAGCGTTTATCTACTGGAAATGGACGACAAAGCCGCCAGAGTCTAACAGTTCCGATCCGAAAGCACCTGAAGCGTCCGCGCAGGCAGCCACGACAGCACGTTACTATACCTTGCTTGTGGTGGGCATCGACCAGCTCCAGGCCAATACCGATACAATAATGGTTGTCCGTTACGATACGCAGGAGAATAAAGCAAACATAATTTCTATTCCGCGCGATACGCTTGTTAATGTGGAACAGCCTGTAAAAAAAATTAATGCCGTTTACAGCACTGCCGTAAACAACGATAAGGATGGGATAGATGCGTTGATGGACGCGGTCGAAGACATCTGCGGGTTCCGCCCGAACAACTATGTGTTCATAGACACGAAGGTTTTTGTTCAGGCGATAGACGCGCTAGGCGGAGTTTATTTCGATGTTCCGATTAACATGAACTACGACGATTACGCCGATAATGACGGTGACGGAATTTGCGAGTATATTTTTACGATTCATGTCCAGAAGGGCTATCAGCTGCTGGATGGAAACAATGCTCTTGGGGTGTTTCGTTTCCGCCAGAACAACGATAAGACAGGCTATGCTATGGGCGATCTCGACCGCCTTGAAACTCAGCATGCTCTGATAAAAGCCGTAGCGTCGCAGGCACTCCAGCTCAAAAACTTAACCAAGCTTATTAATATTGCAAAGATAGTCAGCGACAACAGCAAAACAGATTTAACATATGGCAATATGCAGTGGTTTGCTCAGGA
>JASDTK010000114.1:0-4051 GCA_041891555.1 Oscillospiraceae bacterium | reverse complement strand
GAGATATACCGCAAGCTGCGCCCCGGCGACCCCCCAACGGTTGACAGCGCCGAGTCCCTTCTTGAGGGCTTGTTCTTTGATAAACGCCGCTACGATATCTCAAGCGTAGGACGCTATAAATTTAACAAGAAGCTTACCCTTCGTCCTCGCCTGACAGGTCATCAGCTTGCCATGCCCATAACGGACCCGATGACCGGCGAGATAATCGCGGAAGCGGGCGAGCTTATAACCCGTGACCGTGCTGAGGAAATTGAAAAGAAGGGCGTTATTGACGCCGTTATCAAGGCGGATGGCAGAGATGTCCGCGTCTTCTCCAACGGAATGGTTGATCTCGCAGCCTTCGTCGATTTTGACCCAAAGGAAATCGGCATTAAAGAAAAGGTACGCTACATCGTGCTGAAACGCCTCATGGAGGAGTATCAGGGCGAGGATTTAAAGGAAGCAATCAAGGCGAGCGTTGACGATCTTATTCCGAAGCACATTATCGTTGACGACATTTTCTCCTCTGTAAACTACCTGCTTGGACTTTTCTACGGCATCGGCGATCCGGACGATATCGACCATCTGGGCAACCGCCGCATCCGCTGCGTCGGAGAGCTTCTGCAGAATCAGTTCCGCATCGGCTTCTCGCGCATGGAGCGCGTTATCCGCGAGCGCATGACGCTTCAGGATCTCGACATAGTAACTCCCCAGAGCCTGATTAACATCCGCCCAGTCACGGCTGCAATCAAAGAGTTTTTCGGTTCGTCACCCCTTTCGCAGTTCATGGATCAGACGAACCCGCTGGCTGAGCTTACGCATAAGCGCCGTATGTCGGCTCTCGGACCCGGAGGCCTCTCCCGCGAGCGCGCGAGCTTCGATGTCCGTGACGTACACTACAGCCACTATGGCCGTATGTGCCCGATAGAAACGCCTGAAGGTCCAAACATTGGACTTATCTCCTATCGTGCGAGCTATGCCCGTGTAAACGAATACGGCTTCCTTATTGCACCTTACCGCCGCATAGACAAGAAAACGCATTTTGTAACCGAAGATATTGATTACCTCACGGCGGATATGGAGGATCAGTACATCATCGCGCAGGCCACCGAGCCTGTCGATGAGAACGGCTGCCTCACAAACGAGCGTATCACCTGCCGCCACAAGGACGAGATAATCGAAGTAGACCGCGACCGCGTCGACTATATCGATATTTCACCGCGCATGATGATTTCCATTGCGACCGCGATGATCCCCTTCCTTGAAAACGACGACGCCAACCGCGCTCTTATGGGCGCGAACATGCAGCGTCAGGCGGTTCCGCTTATGGTAACAGAACAGCCGATCGTTGCAACCGGCATCGAGTACAAGTGTGCTGTCGACTCTAAAGTTGTTCTGACAGCTGAGGCGGACGGCGTTGTGACGCGTGTTTCCGCAACCAACATTACTATTAAATATGACAAAGAGGGCATCAAGGACTATAAGCTCATCAAGTTTGCCAGAAGCAACCAGGGTACCTGCATAAATCAGCGTCCCATCGTTGCCGTCGGAGACAGAGTCGCAAAGGACGACGTCATTACGGACGGCCCCGCGACGAGTAACGGCGAAATTTCGCTGGGCAAGAACATTCTTGTCGGCTTTATGACTTGGGAAGGCTACAACTATGAGGATGCTATACTTTTAAACGAGCGCCTTGTAATGGAGGATACCTTCACATCTCTGCACGTCGAAGAATATGAATGCGATGCGCGCGATACGAAGCTCGGACCGGACGACATCACCCGCGATATCCCCGGTGTCGGTGAAGACGCGCTTAAATATCTCGACGAAGGCGGGAGAATCTGCATTGGAGCCGAGGTTCACTCAGGCGATATACTTGTCGGCAAGGTAACTCCCAAGGGCGAAACGGACCTCACCGCCGAGGAAAGACTGCTCCGCGCAATATTCGGCGAAAAGGCGAGAGAAGTGCGGGATACCTCACTTAAGGTTCCGCACGGCGAATCTGGCATCATAGTCGACGTCAAGCGCTTCACCAGAGAAGCCGGCGATGAGCTTTCCCCCGGTGTCAACGAGGTTGTCAGAGTTTATATCGCTCAGAAGCGCAAAATCTCTGTCGGCGACAAAATGGCGGGCCGACACGGAAACAAGGGCGTTGTTTCGCGCATACTCCCGAAAGAGGATATGCCATATCTGCCCGACGGAACTCCGCTCGATATAGTCCTGAACCCGCTCGGCGTTCCTTCCCGTATGAACATCGGACAGGTGCTGGAAGTCCACCTCGGCTATGCCGCCCACGCTCTCGGCTGGAAGGTAGCAACCCCGATATTCAACGGCGCGAACGAGACCGAAATCCACGAAACACTCAAGTTTGCCGGACTCCGTCCGGACGGCAAGAGCGTCCTTTACGACGGACGTACCGGCAGACCCTTCGATAACCCTGTAACGGTTGGTTACGTTTACTTCCTCAAGCTCCACCACCTTGTTGACGATAAGATTCACGCGAGAAGCACAGGTCCGTACAGCCTTGTTACGCAGCAGCCCTTGGGCGGTAAAGCTCAGTTCGGCGGCCAGCGCTTCGGCGAAATGGAGGTTTGGGCGCTTGAAGCCTACGGTGCCGCCTATACTCTTCAGGAAATACTCACCGTCAAGTCGGACGACGTCACGGGTCGTGTCAGAACCTATGAAAGCATCGTAAAGGGACACAATATCCCTCAGCCGGGCGTTCCGGAATCCTTTAAGGTACTTGTAAAAGAACTGCAGTCCCTGTGCCTCGACGTCCGTGTTCTCGATAAGTACGGAGATGAGATCGAGCTTAAGGATCAGGACGATGACGACGATTTCTCACCTGACTTCCGTGACGATCTCCTTCCGCCGGACGAAAGCGAAATTGAAGCCTCGGGCTACACTATCGAGACTCCGGAAGAAGATCTGGATCTTGGAGACGAATTCGTAGAGAAAGAGGAGGAACGGATATGAGTTATGCACCCTTTGACGCAATTCAAATCGGCATTGCTTCCCCCGAAATGATCAAAAGCTGGTCATTCGGTGAAGTCAAAAAGCCCGAAACAATAAACTACCGAACCCTCAAGCCCGAACGCGACGGCCTTTTCTGCGAAAAGATTTTCGGACCCACCAAGGACTGGGAATGCCACTGCGGAAAATACAAAAAAATTCGTTATAAGGGCAAGGTCTGCGACCGCTGCGGAGTCGAAGTCACAAAATCAAAGGTGCGCCGCGAGCGCATGGGTCACATCGAGCTGGCAACGCCGGTTTCACACATCTGGTACTTCAAGGGTATCCCGTCCCGCATGGGCCTGCTCCTTGACCTCACGCCGCGCATACTCGAAAAGGTCCTGTATTTCGCTTCCTATATAGTGACGGACCCAGGCATGACCCCGCTGCAAAAAAACCAGATACTCACCGAAAAAGAATACCGCGATATGCGCGAAAAATATGAGAACGATTTTGACGCCGGCATGGGCGCGGAAGCAATCAAGAAGCTGCTTGCCGATATCAACTGTGAAAAGCTCTCCGAAGAGCTCCGCGCAGAGCTCAAGGACGCGACAGGCCAGAAAAAGGCCAAAATCGTCAAAAGACTTGAAGTTGTCGAAGCGTTCCTCCACTCGGGCAATGATCCCCAGTGGATGATAATCGATATCCTGCCGGTCATCCCGCCCGAACTTCGTCCTATGGTACAGCTCGACGGCGGCAGGTTCGCAACCAGCGACCTGAACGACCTCTACCGCAGAGTCATAAACCGCAACAACCGCCTCAAGAGACTTATTCAGCTCAACGCGCCGGACATCATAGTCCGCAACGAAAAGCGCATGCTGCAGGAAGCCGTTGACGCCCTCATCGATAACGGACGCCGCGGCAGAGCCGTTACCGGCGCAAACTCCCGCGCTTTAAAATCGCTCTCCGATATGCTCAAGGGCAAGCAGGGCCGTTTCCGTCAGAACCTTCTCGGCAAGCGTGTCGACTATTCCGGACGCTCCGTTATCGTCGTCGGGCCTGAGCTTAAGCTTTATCAGTGCGGCGTGCCTAAGGAAATGGCAATCGAGCTGTTCCGTCC
>JASDTK010000113.1:0-4057 GCA_041891555.1 Oscillospiraceae bacterium | reverse complement strand
TCTGTGCCTACCCAAGCCACCGACAGGTCAACCCCTTTAAACGTATAGCCGAGATACATGTTGTCGCGGGTTTTCTGGCCCGTAGCTAGGTCGAGAAAATAGATGTTGCCGTCCATCGTAGCGTATATGACCTCAGTGAGCGTGTCGGCATTTTTCGCCCAGTCGTACATATTCATGTGCGCACGGACTTCCTTTGGCCAAGTCATCATAAGCGGCTGACCTACCCATCCGCTGCCCGTCCAGACGGTTCCGTTGGGAGACTGTAAGGACGCCTCCTGAACAGTCCAATGATTATCTGAAAATTTCTTGTTCACTATGTCTGCCGTTCCATACGAACCGCTGTTGCGGAAGTTGTTGCCGCGGAAAGTGACAATGCCCTCGACAGAAGTATAGTCCTCCGGGAGACTGAAATCGATTTTGTCTTTAATGCTATAGGAATCCACGGGCTGCCCGTCGACCATTATACCCGTCTCTTTAATAAGCTGTTCGGGCTTTGTTGCGTCCACTGCCTTCGGATTGAAATCGGGCAGCGAAGAATCGGAACTTTCCACAGGTGTCGGAGTCGCGGGTTCAATCGAAGCGACGACAGGCGTTTCGGCAACTGGATTAAAGACTTCCGCGGCTTTTTCAGGCTCAGCCTGGAAGTTTTTAACGACAACAACCACCAAAACGCATAGGAGAGCAAGAAAAATGAAAATCCCGGCAGTAGATGTACGTTTTTTCCCACGGCTGGGCTTTTTTCGCTTATTATTTGGCATAAAATACCCACCTGCTTAGTAAAATTGGGAGTAACGAAGCCATTATATCAAAAAATCAAAAAAATACAAGTCGTTATGCACTCAAGCTTTCAAAGCCTTTTCGAAGGCTTTGAAAGCGGCGTGCTTATCCTCGTCCGACAGAATTGCATACATGACATAGTTTCCCAGAATCATGACCTCCGAGCTGTCAAGCTTCGGGCGTTCCTCGGGCATATATTCGACCATCCAGGTGTCCTTGCGCATCTGAATATAGTCGTTTACGGCCTTTGTAACCGTCACCAGCTGAGATGCGTCCTTCGCCTTGAAGATTCCGATTTCATCGATGTTTACGCCCTTGGAGTTTATCTTGACATCGTAGCTGTCATAGTCCGAAACGTCCATTTTCATGGAGCCCTTGATATAGTCCGCATCAACCGAAACAAGCGCATCGTCACTTAAAACAGATGTAACTTTAGCCGATATATCGGTCACGGCAACATCATTTTTAATTTCCGCGCTCTTCGCGCCGCAGCCGACGAAAAGTGAAAGTATCAGTAAAACAGATATGAGTGAAAGGTGTTTTTTTGTCATTTTAATTTGCCCGTTCTTTCTTCAGATTTCCTTCCGGCTAAAGGCTCATTGATAGCCATGAGTGCGGAGATAATTTATAATAAGATTGAAGCCGTCCGTATTAAGGTGGAGCCCGTCGCCGTTGCAGTATTTATCGGGAAGCGCGCCGGTTTCATCCTTAATGACACTTTCGCTGTCCAGATACTTGACGCCCAGTGAGTTTGCCACACGCGCCACCCAGACATTCGCCGCGTCGATCTTTTCGTTTGTAATTCCGTTATCCTTTTCGGAATATCCCGCGGTAACAGGATAAATCGAATTCAGAATTATCTTGGTGTTGGGGCTTGCTTCTTTTATAGCCTGAACGAGCTTTGTATATTCGGTTACAAAATACTGCTCGTCCATAAAGGAAATACCGTTTACGCCTAAGGTTATAAGCATATATTCGGGCTGCTTTTGCGTGACCGCGTCCTTAATGGAAATTTCGCTCTTGTCATCTGGATATACAATAGTCGAAGTGCTCCAGAGCGAAAGCGTGAGTGTTCCGCTGGCGGGCGTCCAGACCTGACTGTCATCCACGACGTCGTAGTAGCCGAGCCCATAGGTTGTGCTGTCGCCCAAAAAGATAAATTTATCGACGTATTCCTTGCCCATGTCTGCGGTTTCCGCCAGAACCGATTCGGTGCTGCCGGATGTCGGTGAGGAAACAGGAGCGGTTGAGCCTTGAGGACTTGTTGAGGGCGAGGCTTCGGCTTCGGGAGACGACGAGGCCGTTGCCGGAGCTTTGGAACCTGAAGGAGCCTTAGAGCCCGACGGAGCCGCGTTACCCTTTGCGCAGGACGCAAAGCCGAGTACAAAAAGCGCTACCAGCATAGATAATACTATAGATATCGACCAGAAAAAGTAAACGCCGTCACGGCCGAATTTTTTCATATAGACCTCCAAAATGGCTAGGTATTACTGCACATCTATTGTGCTCAGTAATCGGGATTCTCAAAATGGATTTCATATGATTTTATCACCGCGCGCGCGCAGTGTCAATCATTTGAAGTTGCGGGGTTTTTAATTTGGGTGTAATAGAGGAATTGCACCATATGCTTGAATGATTGAAATAAATAAAGTATAATCATATAAGTTATTTCTTTATGCTAGGCACACAAACGGAGGCTTATATGTATACTCGAAAACTGGAGAAGGACATTCGCTGCCCGCTGGAATATGCGCTTGATGTGTTTGGCGGCAAGTGGAAATCCCGCATTATATGCATACTCGCGCAGGAACAGACCGTTCGCTATTCTGAGCTTCGGAAGAAGCTTAGCAATATTACAGACACAATGCTCGCAAGTTCCTTAAAGGAATTACAGAGTGATGGAATGGTTATGCGCGTACAATACAACGAAATACCGCCCAAGGTAGAATACTCACTTACCCAAAAGGGCTGTTCGGTTATCCCGATACTGATTAGAATATCAGAATGGGGCAGAGAAAACGAGGAAAAGGGCATGCATGGAGTGTGCTTGGAATGCCCGGGGGACTACATAAGACGATAGTCACTAATAAATAGAATAGCAACTAATTAGTTTAATAATATATTGAAAGGCTGTAGCATTTTGGTAATATAATATCAGCTTTCAGGAAAACACATCAATATTGACAGGAAGGTTGAAATATGAAAGAGCTTACAGCGGAAGTCGTCGATTTACTTAACGCCCAGCCTCTCTGGTATGTCGGGACATTCTCAGACATGCCGAACACGTCGATTATCGGATTCAAGGAGGTTCTTGACGATGGACATTTGCTTCTTTGCAATGTGTTCATGAATTACACGCTCACAAACATTAAGAAAAACGGCAAAATTTCCATTACAGTTTGCTGTCCGGAAACCATGCAGGCATATATGGTAAGCGGTACTGCCGAATATCTGGCCGAATCAGAGCACCTCGAAAGATGGAAAGCCGTGGCGCAGGAAATGACTGGCGGAAAGCTTACACCAAAGGGTGTTGTCATCGTTACGCCGGAGTCGGTGAGAGTGCTGAGTGCAAACAGAAAAAACGGAACAGAGCTGTAAAATAAAGCATGGAAAAAGAGCCGAAACCACTGGTTTCGGCTCTTTTTAATAAGTCTTAGTCTTCGTCGCCGGAGGCAAGAGCCTTGGCTTCCTCAATAATCTTCTGCTGAACGGCGCCCGGGGCTTCGTTGTAGCGGATGAATTCGAGAGTGAAGCTTCCGCGGCCCTGAGTCATGGAGCGGAGGTCGATAGCGTAGCTTGACATTTCCGCCATCGGAACCTCAGCCTCAACGACCTGCATGCCCTCGTGCGCGTTCATGCCGAGCACGGTGCCGCGGCGCTTGGAGGAAATGTCGGACATTATATCGCCCATGCTAGTGTCGGGAATCGTGACCTTGAGAAGACCGATAGGCTCCAGAATGACGGGGGACGCATTCACGAGCTCCTTATAAGCGAGGCTCGCCGCGGTCTTGAACGCCATTTCGGAGGAATCGACGGGGTGGAAATCTCCGTCAAAGAGGACGGCCTTGAGGAATACCATCGGGTAACCGGCAAGAACGCCCTTGACGGTGCATTCGCGCAGACCCTTTTCAACAGCTGGGAAGAAGTTTCTCGGAACGCTGCCGCCGAAGACCTCGTCCGCGAATATAAGTTCTTCCTGCTCGGCCTGCGGCTCGAAGCGGATCTTGACGTCCGCGAACTGACCGTGTCCGCCGGTCTGCTTTTTGTGGCGGCCGTGGGC
>JASDTK010000112.1:0-4149 GCA_041891555.1 Oscillospiraceae bacterium | reverse complement strand
TTAGTGGAGTCGGAAAGAAGCATAAGAACTCCCTCTTTTCCGAGCTCACCGAGCCTTGTTAGGTCAATCATCTCTCCCTCAATCGGAGTGGCGTCGATCTTGTAGTCGCCAGTATGGATTAGCGTACCAATAGGCGTTTTTATTGCGAGAGCGACAGAATCCGCGATGCTGTGGTTTACGTGGATGAGCTCGATATTAAAGCAGCCCGCCTTAAAACGCTCTCCCGCCTCAAGCGTTGTTATCTTGACCTTTTCCTTCAGTCCGACTTCCTCGAGCTTCAGCTCGATCAGACCCGCAGTGAGCCTTGTCGTATAAAGCGGAACATTGATTTCACGCATGAGATACGGAAGGCCTCCGATGTGGTCTTCATGCCCATGCGTGAGGATTATAGCCCTAATCTTGTTCTGATTCTGAACAAGATAGCTAAAATCGGGTATGACAATATCGACCCCGTACATCTCCTCATCAGGGAAGCCGAGACCGCAGTCGACGACGATAATATCGTCACCGTACTCGTAGACCGTGAGATTTTTGCCAATCTCATTCAGGCCTCCGAGCGGAATAATTTTCAGTTTTGATGCCATAGTATAGTTTCTTTCTCCTTCATATAAAGAATTATGTATTGATTTAAATCGATTACGGACATTTTGGGCACAAAAAACAACGGACGCCCGATACTAAATTATATCCGCCCTGCTCCGCGGATATAATCCTATACGTCCCAGCTTCGCCTTTATGAATTGTAACCGTATTAAAAGTACTTTCGTACCTAAATCCAAATTAAGTTTGCCTAACTTTCAATCTTGTAGGCTTTATATAATTATTGTAGCACAGATTTGTAAATATTGCAAGAATTTTGCTGTTTTACATTTCACGACGGCCCTCAAGGGCACGGGTGAGCGTTGCGTCGTCCGCATATTCAAGATTCGAGCCGACAGGAATACCGTAGGCAAGACGCGAAACTTTGACATTGAATGGCTTGATAAGGCGCGAAATATACATAGCCGTAGTATCTCCTTCGGTGTCGGGATTCGTCGCCATAATAACCTCACGTACCTCGCCTCCGGCAACGCGGACAATAAGCTCCGATATTTTTAAATCATCCGGGCCTATATGGTTCATGGGTGACATCACGCCGTGCAAAACGTGATAAAGTCCCTTATATTCACGGCTGCGCTCAAAGGAAAGCACATCCCTCGGCTCCGCGACGACGCAGATTACGCTCTGGTCGCGGCGGCTGTCGCTGCACACCGAGCAGACATCTCCGTCCGTCAGATTCTGGCAGACGGGACAGCAGTGCACACTTTTTTTCGCTTCCATAATTGCGGCCGCAAAGCTCTCAGCTTCGCCCTCCGGCAGAGATAGAACGTGGAAAGCAAGCCTCTGCGCGCTCTTTTTCCCAATCCCGGGCAGGGCTGCGAACTTATCTATAAGAGTTTCCAGTGAGGGCGGGAAAAATGACATTTTCTAAAAGCTCCTTGTGATTATAATCAAAATAAACTGTAAAAATTGTCGCAATATGCGGAGGGCTCACGCGTTTCTGATGGCCTCAATTGCCACTTTTCTGTTCTCTTTGCCAAAAACCGCGTTTCCCGCGACAAGCACATTCGCGCCCGCTTCCTTGACAAGCTTCGAGGTGACAGGGTCAATCCCTCCGTCCACCTCCAACTCGCAGGAGGGGTTCACATTGTTTATCATCTGTCTCACTGCCGAAATTTTGGGAAGCTGATCGCTCATAAAAGACTGTCCGCCGAAGCCGGGCTCAACAGTCATAATAAGAACGAGGTCGAGGTTTGATATATATGGCAGGAGCGTAACCGCCGGAGTCTTGGGCTTAATGCTCAGTCCGACCTTTTTCCCGCAAAGTCTGATAATTGTTATCGCCTCAAAAATATCCTGAGGCTGACACGCTTCCAGATGGAAGGTGACGAGATCCGAGCCCGCATCGCAGAAAACCTTGACATAGCGCTGGGGTTTGTCAATCATGAGATGCACATCGAGAAACATATCGGTTGCTTTCCTAAGGGATTTGACCACGGGTATACCTATACTTATGTTCGGCACGAAATTTCCGTCCATAACATCAACATGAAGATATTCCGCTCCCGCGCTTTTTACATCGTTTATGTCATTAATCAGTGCAGAAAAGTCGGCTGAAAGTATAGAAGGTGCGATTTTTATCATTTTATCCATCTCCGTATGGCCTTCCGGGGCGTAACAGAAGCGCCTCGCGCGGCATAAGATTTGATAGTCGTTCCCCGCGGGTTCGGCTTTGATATACGGGGGCGGCAAGCGCCAGCTTACCGTCCCCGGCGGACTCAATTGAATAGTGTAGAAGACGATAGATGTATATCGGTTTTATGGGTACAATTGTATTAGAAGTAATTACCTTTATATATTTATTATAACGCAGCGGACAAGCGCTTGCAAGAAGAATACACTCTCTTCCGAATTAACTTGCCCTGACAGGTGCCCCATATGCATATTTTGGGTTGTAAAAGCCCCGCGAAAGCTGTATAATATAAAACCTGAAAGGTGGCGTGAACCATGATTTTGGACAATTATCTTAACTCGCTCAAGGGCAAAAGCATAGCCGTTATCGGGTATGGAATCAGCAACGCTCCTCTTGCGGACCTGTTATTGGAGCATGGTCTGGACGTAACCATATGCGATAAGCGAAGCGCTGAGCAGTTTGAAAACGCGGATGCTCTTACAGAGCGCGGCGCAAAGCTGCGCCTTGGTGATAAATATCTTGAAGATTTACATGAGGATGTTATTTTTCGCACACCCGGACTTCACCCCTTTACTCCTCAGCTGCAGAATGCCGTAAATAGTGGCAGCGTCTTGACTTCTGAAATGGAGGCTTTTTTCTCCGTCTGCCCCTGCCATACAATCGCCATTACCGGAAGCGACGGAAAAACCACAACTTCAACGCTTATCGCGACGCTTTTGAGAGAATCCGGGCATACTGTTTTTCTGGGCGGCAATATAGGCATGCCGCTTCTTAACAAAGTGCCCGAAATGAAGTCTGAGGACTTTGCTGTTTTGGAGCTGAGCTCTTTCCAGCTTCACAGTATGAAGTGCAAGCCGAATGTGGCTGTAATTACGAACATTTCTCCCAACCACCTTGACGTTCACCCGAATCTTGAAGACTATGTCAGCGCGAAAAAGAACATTTATCTCGGTCAGGATGAAAACGACCGCCTTGTACTTAACGCGGATGACCCCTATACACCTGAATTTGCGGCGGAATCAAAAGCCGAGAAGCGCTATTTCAGCCATGAACATTCGGTACAGAGCGGCTGCTTCACCGTCGACGAGCTTATCTATTCTGCAAAGAACTATGAGGTTCACGAAATAATGCCGTCTGCCGGAATTCTCATACCCGGGCTTCATAACGTTGATAACTACATGACAGCTTACGCCGCGACAGAGGGTTACATTACCGACAGCGCCTTCCGCAAGGTCGCCAGAACCTTCCCCGGCGTTCCCCATCGCATAGAGCTTGTACGCGAGCGCGGCGGAGTCAGATACTATAACGATTCCATAGCCTCAAGCCCCACGCGTACTATCGCGGGACTGCGCTGCTTTACAAAGGTCAAACCGATACTTATCGCGGGTGGACATGACAAGCATGTCCCCTTCGACGATCTCGGAACCGAAATCGTCGCGCGCGTCAAGTCGCTCTATCTGACGGGTGAAACAGCTGAGCGCATCAGAGACACTGTTTTGAACACGCCCGGATATAACCGCCTGACCCTTCCCATATATATTATCGACGACTTCCGCGAGGCTGTACTTTCGGCCGCCGACTCAGCGTCTGAAGGCGACGTTGTCATTCTTTCTCCCGCCTGTTCGTCCTTTGATAAATTCAAGAACTTTGTTGAGCGCGGAAATACCTTCCGCAGTATTGTTCTGGGTATGGAGTAATAGTATTTCGATTGGAGTAACATCATGCTTCTTAAGGAACTCATAACCGACCTTTGCGGGCTTTCCGCTCCCTCAGGCTTTGAGGAACGAGCCTTTGCGCGCGCAAAGGAGCTTTTGTCCCCCTATGTCGACGAAATTAAAACAGATGCTCTCGGTAATCTCATCGCCATAAAAAAATGCGGAAAACTAGGCGCCAAAACACTGATGTTTGACTCCCAC
>JASDTK010000111.1:0-4169 GCA_041891555.1 Oscillospiraceae bacterium | reverse complement strand
GCATTGACATGGCCCGTGATTTTCTGCGCCGCTCCCATGTGCTGGTAGTTTGCGGCAAAACCGTTGACGAAACCATGAAAAACGATATCGCCGTCGCGGAGCGGCTACGGATTACGGCCACCACACTGGACGGTATTCTCACCGTCAAGGGACAAGGCCGGGAAGAAAACAATAGAAAGGAACGAAGGTACTATGCCGGATTATCAGAAAATGTACCACTCCCTGTTTAACGACGTAACAGACGCCATCTCAAAGCTCCAACGGGCACAGCAGAAAACCGAGGAAATGTACGTGGACAGCAAGGATACCATCCTCACGTCGTTTCCGGGTGGCGGCGAGAAGAAGACAAACGAAACGCCTGACAAGAATCCGCCTACGACAAAGAAACAGCCGCCTTCCCGAGATGATCGGTAACGGAAAATGTCAGAAAGCAGGTGAATATAATTGCTTAAACTCTTCAGAAACAAAGTTGTTGTTGGCGCGATATGTCTCCTGTTGGCAGGGGCGCTCGCGTTTATTTTGCTACCTAGGCTGTACAGCGCCCAGTCCGGTACGACGGAAATCGTGATACTCCGTCAAACCGTGGAATACGGTGCCGTCATTACCGACGATATGCTGACTGTCGCGGAAGTCGGTTCTTACGGCTTGCCGGATAACGTGGTCAGAGATAAATCTGAACTCTTCGGCCTCGTTGCCGGGGGTACAATCTACGCCGGAGAGTATCTTTGGCGTGACCGCTTCATGACCCCGGAGGCTTTTAAGGAAAACGAAAAGCAGACCGACTATGGACTTTCTGCCGGGATGTATCTTCTGACTATTGCCCTGCCGTCAGAATCCTCCGGTCTTGCCGGTATTCTCCGGGCGGGCGATACCGTGGACGTTTACGGCTATACGGATGAAAACGGCTCTGCTGTAGTCATCGAAGCTCTGACATCCGTAACAGTGTATAAGGTGCTCAACAGCAAGCTCGTATCTCTGGACGATATTGACGCCAAACTCACTGCAAACCCGGACGCCGATCCCACGGATTACGACCTTGCCCCCGCCTATGTGGTTTTCACCGTGAACGAGCAGCAGGCCAAGGTACTGATCGGATTGGAAAAGGATGAATCCCTGCACCTGACCCTGCGGGAAACGGAGGCGCGGCCATGAGCATTTGCGCAATATGGGGTGCTCCGCAGACCGGGAAAACCACTCTCGCGGTCAATCTTGCCCATGCCGCCAGCCAGGGCGATAAATCCGTTTGCCTCATATCCCCCGTGGTATACAGTGAACTTTCCGCTTTTCTTGGCGTGAAAATCACGGAGGAACACAGTCTGAACGCGGCGCTCCGGGGCGACGCGGCTCTCCGGCAGACAGTATTCAAGGCGGACGAACTGCTTTATTTGCTTGCCGCTCCTTCCACAGCCAGCGCCTTTGACGACGATTATTCCGGCGAACAGGTTAAAACGCTTTTGGAGCTTGCACGGCTCACTTTTGATATGGTGCTTGTGGATTGCCTGTCCGAAACAAACGACCTGATTTCCGCTTGGACGCTGAACCGCGCGGATAAAATCCTCCTATGTGTGGGCGGTCATGTTTCCGGCGTCCTCTGGCACAGGGCCAATAAAAAGGTGTTGCAGGCGGTACGGGATAAAACCGTGTATGTTGGTTCGGAGACCATGTCGGGCCTTGACTATGCCGCCATGTATAAGCTCCTGAAATGTGCGCCGGACATTAAAATCCCATATATACGCGAGGACCCGCTTTTCCAGAATGAAAGGCGGTTTTTGTTTGGCCTTTCCGGGAGAAAGAGGCGGGCCTATGCCGGTGCAATCGAAAAACTGTACGAGGTGGTGAATCCATGAGTATTACGGCGTATGAATATCTCTCCATCCTCCAAGCGACACAGTCGGCGCAGGATCAGGACGGCGGCTTTGATTACACAAAGCTTCTTGAAAACGTGCGCTCCATCATTGCCGAAAAGCACTCTCAGGAGCTTTCTTCGGCCCTGAGCAGTGCGGACGCTGCTCAAATCCTGAAAACGCTGATCCTTAAATACTGCGTTCAGGAGTTGGCCGGAAGCATATTTGACCATGCGGCGCTTGTCGAGAAAATCTATCAGGATATGGCCGGGCTTGGCGTCCTAACGGATTACCTTTACGACCCCAACGTTGAGGAAATCAACGTCAACGGATACAACGTGATCGAAGTCAACTACCCCGACCATATCAAGTATCTGTACGGAGATGATGCGTTTCCGACACCTACGGCAGCGTTGGATATTATCAAACGCATGGTGCGCATGGGCGGGATGCTATTGGACGCGCAGACGCCGCGCGTAGACAGCTATATCGGGGACGGCACTCGAATATCGGCCATGATTCCCCCTGTCGTGCCGCAGGAGCGCGGCGTGATCGCGTCCGTAAGAAAACAAAACAAAAGCGAGATCACCCGTGAGCAGCTTTTAACTTCCGGCTCTGTTTCACCAGATATGCTGGATTTCCTCACGCTTTGCCTGTGCAACGGGATTTCGATGGGGCTGGCCGGAAGCACCGGCTCCGGGAAAACCACCGATCAGGCGTATTTATTAAATGAGTACATCAGGAGGAACGACGATTATAACAACCGCGTGTTCATTATTGAGGACAGTCGGGAGTTGCGCTTGAAAAACTACGATATCGAAAATGACCGTCCGGCCCGGGTAGTTTACACAGTGACAAAAGACCCGCCAAACCCTATTACCATGCTGGACCTGATTGTAAGCTCCCTACGGTTTCACCCGGCCTTGATCGTTCCCGCCGAAGTCCGGGATGCCGCCGCGTGGGAGGCCGCAAACGCCGGGCAGACCGGGCATACTATTCTGACCGCCTTTCATGCCGACAGCGCCTATGACGCCTACAGGCGCTTGACGTCCATGTGCCACTCGGCGCAGACCGGCCTTTCAGATGCGCTCTTGCTGGAAATGTGCGTCGGTGCGTGGCCGATTATGACTTTTAAGAAACAGCTTAAAGACAACAGCCGCAAGTACATGGAAATCTTTGAAGCGACGGGCGTTGAGAATGGGAAACTTCAAGGCCAAATGCTGTATCGGTTCGTTATCGGCAGGACGGAACGCGACGAACGCGGGCGCATCGTGAAGGTCCACGGCTCCCATCAAAAGGTGGGGACGATCTCGCCGGAATTACTTAACCGTCTGCGCGACAACGGAGCGCCAGAAGCGGAGCTTCACCGCCTGTTCCCGGAGGTGAAAGACAAGTGACGACCATCAATCTTATATACCTTGCCGTGTTCCTGCTTGTGAGCGCGGCGATTTTTCTTGTCGGCGGGCTTGATGAAAAAATAGCCGCAGAGCTGAGGCGCGGGAAAAAGGTGGGAGCCATGCGGCTTCGCAAACAAACGCTTTTTACAAGACTTGCGCGGCTGGAACGGGAACGGCGGCGGCTCGTGCGTGAGGTCAATATGCCCTCTGCCGTCTACTGGCTGCTTACCGTCCTCGGCGCTGGCGGCGGCGCGGCAATCGGAAAGCTCTTGTTTTCCCATGCGTTTTTCGCCGTCGCAGTCGGTATCCTCGGCACGCTTAGTCCGCAGCTTTATCTTCGCATCAAGCTGACACAGGCCAAAAGCCAGCGCGTGGAAAAGCTGCATTCCTCTATGTTGATTCTCTCCAATTCCTATATCGTGACGGAAGATTTTATACAGTCCGTGCGGGACAATCTCGGCGTGTTGGAGTATCCGGCCCCGTTCCGGGACTTCATCACTTACACCAATTATATAAACAGCAGCATAAAAACCGGCCTGCGCCGCATGGAAGCCCAAGTAAACAACGACTACTTTTCCCAATGGGTGAACGTGCTGATTCTCGCCCAGGATGATCGGAACATGAAATATGTCACTATGTCGGTCGTGGACGCGATGGCCGACGTGCGGCAGGCGCAGCGGGAATCCGACACGGCTATGTACGCCATCTGGCGCGAGTATTTTACCGTTCTGTCCCTGATCTTCGCCACGCCCCTCATTTTCCGCGTTCTCATGAGAGACGCATATACCGTCCTCGTTACGACACTGCCGGGACAAATTTTGCTTATGCTTCTGCTTGCCGCGGTGGTGTTTTCGCTGGTCAAGGCATACCGGCTCAACAAGCCGCTTCTGATTTAAGGGGGCTGGGATATGATAATCGGACTTACTCT
>JASDTK010000110.1:0-4189 GCA_041891555.1 Oscillospiraceae bacterium | reverse complement strand
GAAAGGAGAAATAATAAAAACCACCCCCTTCGAGATGGTTTTTATTATACGTGAACTGCTTTATGACTTCGCTGTTAAGGTCTGATTCCGACGCGGAGCGTGTTACGACCATACCGGTTGCAATTGATATCATAAGCGCGGGTATCTGGCTCATAAGACCGTCGCCGACAGACGCGACGGAATAGGTATTTACAACATCCTGGAAGGCTCCGCCCTTAACAAGTCCGACCGCAAGACCGCCGAGGAGGTTAATTAGGGTAATTATAATTGAAATTATTGCGTCGCCCTTGACGAATTTCGAGGCACCGTCCATTGAGCCGAAGAAATCCGCTTCACGCTGAATCTTTTCCCTGCGCATTTTCGCGGTGCTTTCATCAATTATCCCCGAACTCAAATCGGCGTCTATGGCCATCTGCTTTCCGGGCATCGCATCAAGGGTAAACCTTGCTGATACCTCAGCGACGCGCTCTGCGCCCTTTGTGATGACTATGAACTGGACTAAGACTATGATGAGAAAGATGACCAGGCCGACTATCACGTCGCCTCTGATAACAAATTCGCCGAAAGTCTTGATAACCTCGCCGGCATAACCGTCTCTCGTAAAAATCGAGCGTGTCGAGGAAACGTTGAGTCCCAGACGCAGCAGAGTCGTCATAAGCAGGAGCGAAGGGAATATCGAAAACTGAAGCGGTTCCTTTATGTACATCGTCATCAGCAGGATTATGAGCGAAAGCGTCAAATTGAGAATGAATAAAAAGTCTAGTATCTGTGTCGGAAGCGGGACTATCAGCAGCGCTATAATGACGATGACAAATACCGCTACGCTGTTGTTCAGAAATTTCAGGTTCATTCTATTTCAATTCCTTTTTCTTAAGGCTATATACGAATGCCAGTACTTCTGCCACTGCTTTGTAGAAACGTTCCGGTATTTCTCTGTCAAGATCAACGGATTCGAAAAGTGCCCGGGCCAGCGGTTTGTTTTCCATGACGTAAACGTTGTTTTCCTCAGCCACCGCAATAATTCGAAGCGCGAGACTGTCAACTCCCTTTGCTACGACACGGGGAGCAATATTTTTGTCCTGGTCGTATTTTATCGCAATGGCGTAATGTGTCGGGTTCTTAATTACGACGTCCGCCGTTGGCACGCTCTGCATCATGCGCCGCTTTGCGCGCTGCTGCTGCATAGACCTGATCCGGCCCTTAATCTGCGGGTCTCCCTCAGTCTGCTTATACTCGTCTTTAATTTCCTGCTTGGACATGCGGAGATTCTTTTCATATTGCCACCACTGATAAAGATAATCCGCGCCCGCGACAAATATGAATGCTATTCCCGCCTTGGTAACGATTGACATTATTATCGAGCCTGTCTTGATAAGTGACTGATCGAAAGTCATATGCATCATTTGAGGCATCAGAAAAAGCTCGCTTTTGACCACCGTATATATGACGTATAAAACTATGCTGATTTTGAGGAGCGATTTCAGAAGCTCCACAAAACTGCGCATTGAAAATATCTTTTTCAGGCCCTTCATCGGGTTTATTCTTTCGCCCTTAAAGGAAAAAGCCTTTGCCGAAAAGAGCATTTTTGTCTGGAACATGGTTGCAACAATGGCGGCCGCGCCGCATACAAGCAGGGGTACAGCCGCGGCTTTTGCAAAGAGAATCATCAGACTCACAAATATCTTGCTCAACTCGCCGTATGTAAGACTCGACATTGAGGACGCCAGCGAGCTGAAATACTTGATGCTCTCTTCCAGCGATCTCATAATCGAAGGCATTATGAACTTCAGGCTGTAGAACGTAGCCAGGAGAGTGAATATAGTGACTACTTCCTGACTTAAAAAAACATTGCCTTTTTTTCGCTCGTCTTTTTTTCGTTTCGGGGTAGCTTTTTCAGTTTTTTCTCCAGCCACTGTATCCCCCCCAAAGCGCCGGTTAAAGCATCATAATCTATTTAATGACGCCAATCAGGTTCTGCATCTGAACAAACAGTTCATTTATGTATGACTGGACAAATTCCGTTACAGGCAGGGCAAATAAAAACAGCAGCCCCAATCCGAGCAGAATCTTGAACTGAAAATGAATCGAGAACACGTTTATTTGGGGAATAAGC
Organism: Oscillospiraceae bacterium; assembly: GCA_041891555.1. Classification (GTDB taxonomy): domain Bacteria; phylum Bacillota; class Clostridia; order Oscillospirales; family Oscillospiraceae; genus UBA2658. The sequence goes on along the minus strand of JASDTK010000110.1, from coordinate 2,076 downwards.
TTCATGAGGACGCCCATCCCGATTTCAAGCACGAACGATGCCGCCAGAAACGGAAGTGCAAGGTGCATGATTAGGCCGAAGGCCGATACAAATTGCGCGCATATAAAGCTCGCTATATCCGCTCCGAAGCTTTCGGCCCCGATTCCTACAAGGTTGAAGGTTGAAACAATCAGCTTGACGAATATCAGGTGGCAGTCCGTCACAAAAAAATAAACAACAAAAAAAAGCTGAAAAAACCCGCCTGAAAGCGAGGTCTGGATATTTGTCGAGGGATCAAACACCCTTGCCATCGAAAGCCCGAAGCCCATATCGATAACGTCGCCGGCAACAAACACAAGATAATAGTAAATCTGGAAAACAGCTCCGAAGCATACGCCGACGAAAAGCTCTTTCACCAAGGCGAACACAAGCGAAAAACCCTCTATTCCGCTCACCGCGTCCGCAGGTACAGTCGGAACAATCATAAGGGTCAACCCTAGGACGAAGGCGATTCGGAATTGTGTCGGAATATTCTTGCGGTTTAGCAGAGGATTAAAAAAAATCATTCCACCCACTCTGGTAAAGACCAGCGCAAAAAGGTTTATGTCGTTAATATTCAGGCTAAGCATTCTTACAGCCCGGTCATCAGGTTTACAAGATAAACAAAAAAGTTGGAAAGATTCGTCAGCATCCATGAACCCATGACTATTAGAAGCACCGCAATCGCGACTATCTTTGGCACAAAGGTCAGTGTCTGCTCATGAATTTGCGTTGCCGCCTGAAATATTGAAATAATAAGTCCGACCAGTATGCTGACTATAAGAAGAGGCGCAGAGAGCTTCAAAATAAGCCATAATGCATCTTTAAAAACTGTTAAGGTTTCACCTTGCGTCATATCTTCAACTCCGATTGCTTTGAATTTCCGAAAAACGTTCAGTAGTGAAAGCTCTTGATGAGCATATCCATAATAAGGCTCCAGCCATCTACAACAATAAAAAGCATCAGCTTGAATGGCAGCGAAATGGTAGTCGGCGGGAGCATTACCATACCCATTGACATAAGCGTGCTTGCGACTATCATATCAATTACAAGGAAGGGCAGGAACAGAAGGAAGCCGATTAAAAACGCCCTTTTAAGTTCGCTCGTTATAAAAGCCGGCACTATGACCTGAAGCCCGAGCTTTTGAAGCTCCGTAGTGTTGATTTCCGTTATTGAATTATCCTTATCCGAAATAGATAAAAACAGATTGAGGTCAGCGGTTTTTGTCTGCTTAAGCATAAAGACCTTGAGCGGAACCTGAACTTTCTCGACTGCTTCCTGCTGGGTAATTTCATTCTTTGAATACGGCTGGATAGCTGTGTTATTCATTTCCGTAAAGGTCGGAAACATAATAAACAGCGTCAGAAACAGGGCAAGTCCAATCATGACCTGATTCGGAGGCGTCTGCTGCAGTCCCAGAGCATTCCTTAAAAATGAAAACACTATGATGATTCGGGTAAAGCTCGTCATCATTATGAGCAGAGAGGGTGCAAGAGCAATAAGCGCAAATGTAAACAGCAGCTTCAGGCTGTCCATTGAGCTTCCCTCTCCGTTGGTATCCAGCGTAAAATTGACCGTCTGCGCGGAGGCCCGGGATGAGAGAATGATGCAGATAGAAAGCGCCATTAGTCCGACGATGAAAGCTCTGAGAAATGTTTTTTTGTTATTATGTAGTTTTTCCGAAGCGGACGCAATAACAAGAGTCTGTGAATCCATCAGTTTTCGTCTCCATTGTCAGGCCTTATGAGCTTGCTTTTTATAACGCTGCGAAAAGTTGTGATAAAGTCTTTTGGGGGAGCCTGCTCCACCTGAGAATCCGCGGCAAACTGCTCGGCACTAAACTCGCTCAGAAATGTGAATTCGTTGGGTGTGGAGCCTATCAAAAGGGCCTTCTCTCCAACCTTGACAAGAAGCAGAGATCTGTCCTTGCTGATTACTGTACTGTCGATCACGGTAATATTTTTTGAAAGACCATAATTAGGTTTATAATGCTTTCCGACATATTTTGACACAAAATATGCAGCAGCAAAAACCGCGATCATTAGAACTATCGTACCA
>JASDTK010000109.1:0-4225 GCA_041891555.1 Oscillospiraceae bacterium | reverse complement strand
GATAATAGGGGTTACATACATATCGCTGAAAAAGGAAATCAACCCCGTTTCGATAATTGTAAGCTCGGCTAAGAAAATTGAAGGTGGCAATCTCAACATTGATGTTGATATCAAATCCGAAAACGAAATCGGACAGCTTGCCCTTTCATTTAAAAATATGAGCGAAGGCTTGAGAGTGATAATCAGCGATGTTAATTACCTTTTAACGGAAATGGCGGACAATAACTTTAGTGTCAAATCCAAAAACAGTGACAAATATGTAGGTGATTATGAAGCAATTTTAAACTCCCTGAGGCATATAAAATCCACACTAAATACAACACTGCTAAGAATCAAGGAGACGGCGGAACAGGTCTCGGCGGGTTCGGATCAGGTCTCCTCGGGGGCGCAGTCTCTCGCACAGGGGGCAACCGAGCAGGCGGCATCAATAGAGGAGCTGTCGGCGAGCATCAGTCAGGTGTCCTCTCAGCTCGACGAATCCGCAATAAACGCAACCAACGCAACCGATATAACAAATCAGGTGAGCACCGTGATGGATACCAGTCTTACTGAAATGCATCAGCTTTTGGACGCTATGTCGGACATTGCCGTTGCCTCAAAAAATATCGGAAAGGTAATCAAGGATATTGACGATATAGCCTTCCAGACGAACATTCTTGCGCTCAACGCGGCAGTTGAGGCGGCGAGAGCGGGCACGGCGGGCAAAGGCTTCGCGGTGGTTGCAGATGAGGTCAGAAACCTTGCGCAGAAATCTTCGCAATCAGCAAAGAATACAACGGCTTTGATTGAAAATGCTGTCGCTGCGGTTGAAAAGGGCGTGGCCCTTGCCAATAACGCAAACAGTGCGTTCGAAGATGTAAGCGAAAAGGCCTCGCGCATGAGAACTTTGGTAACGGAAATTTCGACCGCCACGGTAGCTCAGTCCGATAACATAAATCAGATATTGATAGGCGTTGAACAAATCTCCAATGTAGTACAGTTGAACTCCGCAACGGCAGAGGAAAGCGCGGCCGCGAGCGAGGAGCTTTCCGCGCAGGCAAATATGCTCCGTAATCTGGTTTCAAAGTTCGTACTGGAAGACAATTGAGCAATATGTGACTTGCGATATGAAGCACCCTAATAAAGGTGCAAAAAATAACAAAGCCGGAGAGAATCCTGCCGTCTGCTTGAGCAGACGGCAGGATTCTTGTGTTTATCAGAAAATTAGCGGCGAGCGAATAAAACTCTATAATATATGCTTGACAATTTTTCAAATGGATGCGTATAATGGTCATATCAAATAAAATTGATATGAGGCGTACCATGGATACAGTACATCAAAAAAACGCGCGTGTATTTAAAGCACTATGCGACGAGAACCGACTTGCAATACTCGAACTCCTGCGCGGCGGGGAAAAATGCGCCTGCGTGCTTCTGGAGCAGCTTGAGCTGGGCCAGTCGGGACTTTCTTACCACATGAAGATACTCTGTGACTCGGGCCTGGTTGAGAGCAGGCAGGAGGGTAAGTGGACTCATTACAGGCTAAGCGAAAACGGCAGAGAGACTGCCGTTGAACTGCTGAAAGAACTTACTACGCAGAATATGGAAACTGAGCCGAACAAGTGCTGCGAAAGATAAAGCAATCCGCTTATTGGCGGCATCTTCGAACAGCAAACATCAAATATTTTTGATATAAAAAGGATTAGCGCACATGGGAATATGGAACTTCATTCAAAATCAGGTGCTTGGCATGAAATGGCTGGGCGAACTCATAGAAAAGGGTCTTGCGGCGCTCGGACTTGACGTAGCGGGGAAGCTGGGCGGCGTTATCTGGTTTTTCATTTACGATGTCATAAAGATTACGCTTCTGTTATGTCTTCTGATATTTATTATTTCGTACATCCAGAGCTATTTTCCCCCCGAGCGCAGCAAGAAAATTTTGGGCAGATTCCACGGGGTAGGCGCGAATATTATTGCCGCGTTACTGGGCACTGTCACTCCGTTCTGCTCCTGCTCGTCGATACCGCTGTTTATCGGCTTTTCAAGCGCGGGACTTCCCGTGGGCGTCACGTTTTCCTTTCTGATTTCGTCTCCGATGGTCGATCTCGGTTCACTTATTCTGCTGATGAGCATTTTCGGAGGCAAAATAGCGGTGCTTTACGTCATTACGGGGCTGACGATAGCAGTTTTAGGCGGAACTTTAATCGAAAAACTGAAAATGCAGAGGTATGTTGAGGACTTTATCAGCTCCGCGAGCAGCGTTGACATTGAATCGCCGACGCTGACTCAGGGCGAGCGAATGACATACGCTAAAGAGCAAACCGCCGCGACCTTTAAAAAAGTCTTTCCTTATATTCTTGTCGGTGTAGGTGTCGGAGCGGTTATTCACGGCTGGATTCCGAGAAGCTGGGTAGAAACCGCGCTTGGAAGCAAGAACCCGTTTTCCGTGATACTTGCGACGCTTGTGGGCGTGCCCATGTACGCCGATATATTCGGTACTATTCCGATTGCCCAGGAGCTTTTTTCAAAGGGAGCGCAGCTCGGCACGGTACTTTCGTTCATGATGGCTGTGACAACTTTAAGTCTGCCGTCGATGATTATGCTGCGGAAGGCCGTCAAGCCGAAACTGTTGGCCTTGTTCATTGGTATCTGCACCGTGGGAATTATCATCGTTGGTTATCTATTTAATGCGTTTCAGGCGTTTTTAGTATAGGAGGAATTATGATATGGCTAAGACCTGGTATCCCGTTATCGATTATATCTCCTGCGTGGAGTGCGGTACATGTGTAGACAAGTGCCCGCATGGCGTCTATGACACCACAAAAGCTCCATCGCCTGTGGTAACTAGCCCTGACGAGTGTGTTGACCACTGCCATGGCTGCGGCAACCGCTGCCCCGTCGGGGCAATCACCTATGTGGGTGACGATACCGGCTGGACGCCGCCAAATGGAATGCAGGAGGCGGATGAGCCTTTTTGCTCCTGTGGCTGCGGAGCAGCTTCCGAGAAAAAGGTGCTGGTCGAATATCTATATCTCGACCTGCATACCTGTGACCGCTGTATCGGGACGGACAACGTTCTTGATGAGGTGATGATGACACTTACACCCACTCTGCAGCTTGCGGGCTACGCGGTCGAATACAACAAAATTGAAATGAAAACAGCGGAGCTTGCCATTCAGCATCATTTTCTTTCCTCTCCGACTATCCGAGTAAACGGGCAAGATATCTGTGAATCAGTAAAGGAAAACGACTGTGGCTGCTGCAGCGAAATCAGCGGAAGTGATGTTGATTGCCGTGTGTTTGAGTATAACGGAGAAACATACGAGGTGCCGCCCAAAGCAATGTTAGCGGAAGCTATCTTCAAGTCTGTGTTTGGTCAGACTGGAAGCGGATGTTCCTGCGGGGGCTATGAACTATCTGAGAATCTCAGGGACTTTTTTGAGGGCAAGAAAAGCAAATCCGGCTGTTCATGCGGAAGCGGATGCTGCTGATAAATTAGAAGTTTTTTTAAATTGAGTAAGGAGATTATATTATGGCATTATTTGCAAAAGTAACGAAAAAGGAAGATACCAAAAGCTGCTGCTGCGGAAGCTGCGATATCGAAAGCATGGCGAAGGCGGAACATGCCAAAACAGATGGCGCCCGTGTCAAGGTTCTCGGAAGCGGTTGCGCAAAGTGCAATCAGCTTGAAGCCGCGACAAAAGAGGCGCTTTTAAAGCTGGGCATGGACACCGCCATAGACCATGTAACCGACTTTTCGCAGATTGCGGCCTACGGAGTCATGACGACTCCGGCACTGGTGGTTGATGGCAAGGTCGTGTCCTTTGGCAAGGTTCTGAAAACGGAAGAGGTCGTGAAAATTCTGCAAAAAACAAGATAAAGCTTGGTGCGGGATTCTGCAACAAAAAATGAGGAGGTTATATGATGAGCGCAAAAAAATCAAGGCTTTCTTTCCTTGACAGGTTTCTGACGCTGTGGATTTTTCTTGCAATGGGAATCGGCGTGCTAGGAGGATTTTTATTCCCGAGTCTTGCGAATACGTTGCAGAGCCTAAGCAGCGGAACCATATCGTGGCCGATTGCGGTCGGCCTGATTGTCATGATGTATCCGCCGCTCACAAAGGTCAAGTATGAAGAAATCGGCAAAGTCTTTAAGAATAAAAAGGTTCTTCTGCTGGCTGCCCTGCAGAACTGGATTATAGCGCCTGTTCTGATGTTTGTTCTGGCAGTCATATTTCTTCCCGACC
>JASDTK010000108.1:653-4229 GCA_041891555.1 Oscillospiraceae bacterium | reverse complement strand
ACAACATCATTTGAATCCTACCGTGAGCTGGACAGTCTGGGGCGCTGCGGAGTTGCCTTTGCCTGCGTCTCAAAGGATACGATGCCAACGGAGGAACGCGGACCAATTGGGCAGATAAAACCTTCGGGCTGGCACACAGTCAAGTATGACTGTGTAGACGGCAAGTACCTCTATAACAGATGCCATTTGATTGGCTATCAGCTAAGCGCGGAAAACGCAAATGGGAAAAACCTAATTACCGGTACACGCTATTTGAATGTCGAAGGTATGCTGCCATTCGAGAATATGGTGGCTGACTACATAAAGGAAACGGGCAATCACGTTCTTTATCGCGTGACGCCCGTATTTGACGGCAATAACCTCGTAGCTTCCGGTGTGCTAATGGAGGCAGAATCGGTTGAAGATAAAGGGGAGGGCATATGCTTCAACGTTTATTGTTATAATGTTCAGCCTAGTATTACTATTGATTACGCCACTGGGAACAGCACATTGTCATAAAGCAGTAGCCTCAATAATGCAGAATGCGTAACACCGGCAACTGAATCATCAGCCACAGAAGAATCAGTAGAACAGACATATATACAAATACGAATACGCACAAATTCCATTATCTGTCTGTTATAGTGTCGAGGATATAAAGGACACAAATATGCGGACTTATACTGGATCACACGATGATCTTATTACCCAAGGATATGAGCCGTGCGGCGAGTGCAAACCATAAAGCAATATACATGCTATGTAAGTATAAAGATAAAACAATATCAAGTTTATCTCCGAGAACTCAAACAAAATAATTCCTTTTGCGAATATATTGTGGTATAATTTGTATAAATGTGTTTATATTCAAAAAAATTGCGAGGAGTCTACGAATATGGACGTTTGCTATAACAAATTATTCAAACTGCTGATTGATAAGAGAATGAAAAAAACTGAATTTCGCAATGCGGTTGGTATTAGCCAAAGCACTCTTGCAAAACTATCAAACAATGAAAACGTTTCTATGGACGTGATTATAAAGATCTGCCGTACTTTCAACTGTACGGTTGATGAGATACTGGATGTAGTCCGAAGTGCAGATTGTTGGACAGATTCTACTATAGAGTAATTTAGAAACGATTTAGGAAAGTAGTAACGCTGCAATGTTGTTTCAGTTGTATCAGTAGATAGGCTATTATTGAACTGTTCCGAATAGCAGAGGTGTAAAGATGATAAAGTACTATTGTAGGATGATAAGAGATCTAATCGACTAGCAAGAAAGGTTATGGGCAATATGATTTACTTGGACAACGCAGCAACGACTTTTCCAAAACCGGAATGTGTTTACGAGAGAACGGATTATGTCCAGCGCCATCTGGCGGTTAACGTAGGACGCGGTTCATATGCTGCTTCTCGGAAAGCTCATGAAATAGTCGAAGATACTAGAGAGCTTATGGCAACTATGGTTAATGCATCCAGAATCTCAGATGTTGTCTTCACGCCATCGGCAACCATTGCCCTTAACGAGATTAATACGGCCGCGGTTGTCGCGCTCAACCCTGTCAACATCGAACCGGTAAAGCATTTTTCCTTTAACCGTCCCGTCGAGCATCCCTCTGGCTTCGAATATCTCCATGATTTTCCGTGAGTTGTCTTTGAGCTGCTTTTGGAAAATGATTATTGGCCAGGCACTTATGCACATTTCATAGAGCTGGTCATTGTTGAGCCTTGTTCCGGCCGTATGGCACATGGAAACAAGTCTGCGATAGCCGTCTTCCGCCCCGTCTGCATGGAAAGAGGTCAGAATCGTGTGCCCGGTCTGACCAGCGATTGCCGCCTGATATGCCGCTCCGTCTCTGACTTCGGCGGGGACAATCAACGACGGATGAAAGCGCAGGGCACTGACAATTAAATCGTGCATCGACACGGGATTTGGCGCGCCCTTTGTCACGGTATAGAGAACACGCGCAGGCCGGTCATTAGCGTTGTCATAGTCCATAAGGTTTAGCTCGCGGCTGTCTTCAATGATATAGATGCGGTTATTGTTGTCGTCATTTTTCATGATGTAATCATTCAGAAGATATGACATGAGAGTGGACTTTCCACTGCCTGTTCCACCGGCAGCGCCGATGGAAACGCCGTAGCAAAGGCACATCGAGAGGAAGTCCAGCATATCCGCGGTAGCAGAGCCGGAGGCTATCAACTGCTCTCTCGTGATGCGGTTGCTGTTTTGCTTTCGGATACTGACTATAACGCCCTGTTCCAACGGAACCAGGGGAGGAATAATTGCAGAGATACGGGTTCCGGAACCAATATAGCTGTCAACTCGCGGCGTCTGAGCGTCAAGTATCATTCCGCCCATTCGTACCATGCGTTTAACAATATCCAGTGCGGCGCTTGGAGAAGGGAAAGACTCTGTTCCGTAAAGGTAATCCGTACGATCAGAACGGATGATTTCAACGGCGTTGTAACCGTTAACGTTGATTTCCTCCACGGATGGGTCAAAAAGATACTTAGTCAGAATACCAAGCCCGGCCATGTCCTGATATATCCGCTCAACTAAGGCATCTCTATCAAAATCCTTACCTGTCAAGTTTTCAGCGGTGTATTTCAATATGAGATTTTTCAGCGTTTGAGCCGCATTTTCGTCATTTAGCGCGGCGGCAAGCTCTGCTGCATGACTCTGAGCGATAGTGGAGCGCACACTGTTCAGCACGCTTATATAGTCAATGCCGTTTTTACCGTTGTCGGAATCGTTATTGCCCTGCGCCTGAAGGATTGAAAGAAATTCGTAAGTTGTAATACTCATAAGTGGCCTCCGCTCAGCTTTGCGCATATTTCGTTGATACTTACGGTGTATGCTTTCCCAGCTTTCCCTACGGATTCGTATAAAGTTGGCTTCATATTCTGAAATGATTCGGCATCTTTATAGAACGGAATCCAGACTTCGGGGCTCACTCCGATCAGCTTATGGAGAGAGGGATAGTCAAAACTGTCATTTATCTCAGTGCAGACAGAAATTGATCTCGTTTTAACGCTTTCGACAGCTCTGTGGTATGCGTTATACCACAGGCCTGAAGCTGTCTGACTGCCTGTAAGCATTAAAACTTTTTCCGACTTGTTCAGAGCCCAGGCTGCAAGAATGTTTCCGGCATAGGACGGACAATCAACGAGGACTATATCAAACAAGATGCTCGCTTGGTCAAGTATTGCCTTTGCTGAATCACTCCCTATGTCTTCTCCAAAAGCGTCGCTAAAGCAAGGCGCAGCCAAGACGTATAACAGTTCATCCGCCCGAAACACAACTTGCTTCAGTGATTCCGTGGCTTTGCAGGCTCTGGACAGGCTTTTTTGACTTGTGATGTTGATTTTCATTCTGGCAGAAAGCTCGCTGTAAAGTTCCGGGGAAATTAGGCACACTGACCGCCCCTTCCGGGAAAGAGCGTAAGCAAGGTCAATAGCCAGCGTGGTCTTTCCAGAATGTGGAGGCCCCCAAATTGCATGAATTCTCATGGATTAGCCCTCCGAACTCTTAAGTGTAAGATGCAGTGATTTGCTTTTTTCAAGCCGGATAAGTGTCTGAGCCTGCTCATCTGT
>JASDTK010000108.1:0-643 GCA_041891555.1 Oscillospiraceae bacterium | reverse complement strand
TTTATCGTCAGGTGAGGCGGAGGCCTGCCTTGACTCGAGATCGTTCAGCGACTGTAGATTGCTGTTAAGAACATTGTAAACATACATTGAACTCAGACATTTTGATATTGAGTAGCTCGTATCTGCGTTCGCAGCGCATTCGTATACGTCTACTGTATTGCCAGATCTCAAAACGCCTGCAAGGCCGGAAGATGCGGAGGGAAGCTCCAGCGTTACAAGAGACAAGCCGGCGCTCAACCCCTTAGTTCGAGCGTCCTGGGAGGATAGATAATCCTCTTTACTCATAAGGCGCTCCTGCCAGAGCATTTCACCGGCATAGAGCCTTTCTGCAGCTACTTTGCCGACTGCTTCCGCCTCGGATGTTACAACCTTTTCTGGCAGCCCATAGGCTCCGGCTTCTGCGGTTGTAAGCATGTCGGAGGTGATGACTGTTCCGGCGGGCACGTCCTGCTTAACCCGTACAACATCAACTGTTGCGGACTGCGATGCATAAAAACGCGGCAATAACAGAAAAGCTATTGCCGCAGCCAAGACGAGACAGATAATGCCAAGGAAAGCTTTGCTTTTGAATAGTTTAGTCATTTGTTTCGATCACCTCATTTATGGTTTTAGATTTAAACCGGCTGAAGACAGGGTAATATGC
>JASDTK010000107.1:0-4247 GCA_041891555.1 Oscillospiraceae bacterium | reverse complement strand
TCAGAAGGGCGTGCTTGTCGTACCCTATCTGACAAACGACTGGGACAGGTCCAAGGGCGTGGCCGCGCTCAACAATTTGGACAGACTTTCAAGTGACATTGCAAACGCCGTTGCCGCTAACAGGCTCGACGGAGTCAACATCGATATCGAAAACGTAACGCCCGCCGAGCGGAGTAAATATGTAAATCTTGTATCGCTCCTGCGCTCAAAGCTCGGCAGCGGAAAAATAATTACGGTCGCCGTTGCCGCAAATCCCTACGACACCGCATCGGGCTGGGCCGGGTCTTACGATTACGCGGGACTTGCAAATTATTGCGATTATCTGATGATCATGACCTACGACGAATCCTATGAAGGTAGCGCTCCCGGGCCGGTGGCGAGCATAGGTTTTGTTGAAAAGTCCCTGAAATACGCCCTGAGCGTTGTTCCCAAGGAAAAAATTGTGCTTGGCATTCCGTTTTACGGGCGTATATGGTCCTCGGGCGGAGGCTCACCCAACGGGTACGGAATCAGCAACACAAAAGTTGAAACACTGATCAGGGATTACAGAGGAACCGTTGCTTTTGATGATTTGAGCAAGGCCGCCTGCGCCACAATTACCGTTAAAGCGAGCGATGTAAAGCCTGTCATTGCAGGGCAGGCTCTGGCAGCGGGTACATATAAAATATGGTACTCAAACGAGCAGTCGATCAAGGCAGTGCTCGGGCTTGTAACGAAGTACGATATCAAGGGCACCGGAAGCTGGAGCCTCGGTCAGGAGACAAGCAAGACCTGGGATTACTACAAGCTTTGGCTTAACGGCTGCGTTTTTAACGATATTCAGAACAGCTGGGCAAAGAGCAGTATACTGACTGCCTACATGAATGAGTGGATGGAGGGCATCGGCACCAACACTTTTTCACCCGACGCTCCTATGACGCGGGCTCAGGCGGCGACAATTATCGTCCGTATGCTCGGACTTACTCCCGAATACATCAGCTCATACGGCTTTGATGACTGCAAGGGGTGCTGGGCGGAAAAATACATTGACGCGGCGAGAAAATACGGCGTCATTTCCGGAATCGGCGGCAACCTTTTTGCTCCGGACAGAGTAGTCACCCGCGAGGAGGTCGCGGTTATGCTCAATAACATTCTGGGCTATACAAGCGGCGATTCTGGTACCGTCTTCTCAGATATATCCACGGAAAGCAATTCGTGGTCCTATTCTTCGATAAACGCTCTGAGCGAAAAAGGCATTATTACCGGATACGCGGACGGCAGCTTCAGGCCGCGAGTCGGTGTCACTCGCGCGGAAGCGGCTGCTCTGTTCACAAGAATTGATATCGCCCAGTTCAAGAGCAGAGTCGGCTGATTAGCCGCCGAAACGACAGCCCTTATCCGCCTTCTGAAATCCAGGCACAACAAAAAAACGCGATGGGGAGAGGGCTGTCTTTTTGCTCTCTCCCCAAATTATATCTGAAAACATAAAACAGATATTTTAGTATATAAAGCCTCCCCTGCCCAGAAGCTCGGAGAGCAGCAAAGCATATATCAAATCTCTGCCAAGCCCTCTGCGTCTAAATCCGCCGAAACCCGGGGCAAAGCCTCTGTTGTCTCGAAATACGCTTCGAAAGACGGGCGGATCGTCCTTCTCCTCAGTTCTGCCCATATATTCCTTCATATCCGGATACATTCGGCAAAAGTCCTCGTGAATATCATCGGACATTTCTTCCAATATTTCCTGTGTGGGCATCATGTTGTATGAAAAAATCAAATCACAGGTCATTGAAATAAAAGGTATAAGCTTATAATAAATCTCCGGATAAACCGAACGGTAAACCATGGGATAGTCCTCCGTCATCTCCGTCATATCTCTTTGACTGTCTAAACGCGTATCTCTCATAGGTTCCATATTTGAATTTTCCTGACTGATCATATTGCCTCCTCCAATTTTGCCATTATCTTCTTGGTCCGCCCGGTCTTCCGGGGCCTCCGGGGCCTCCGGGACCTCCGGGTCTTCCGGGTCTTCCGGGACCTCCGGGTCTTCCGGGACCTCCGGGTCTTCCGGGACCTCCGGGTCTTCCGGGGCCTCCGGGCCTTCCGGGACCTCCGGGACCTCCGGGACCTCTGAATCGTCTGAATGGTATTGGTATTATAGGAAAGATCGGATACACCGGGTAGTTGGGGTATACCGGATAGCTGGGATAGTAATCGGTGGGTATTAAAACAATCTGTCCGACAATCAAATTATAGGGATACAAGCCCGGGTTGGCGGACAGTATGGCATCAATCGGAACATTGAACATATCGGCAATACTGTAAATGGTATCGCCGGGCCGTACAGTATACTGAAACAAAAGAAACACCTCCTTAATTATATTATGTTAAAATGTTCATTTGGTCTTTCGGCTCGAAGCGCTTTACTGGCATCTTGTTCATATCCAGTTCATATTGCGTTAGTATTCTATAATTGGATTATAGAATAATGACCGCGGGAGGTAAGCCATGATCAATATTTTAGTTGTCGAGGATAACGAGAAGCTGCGTGAGCTTATGTGTATCCACCTTAAGCGCGCAGGCTATATCGTATACGAATCGGGAAATGGAGTCGAGGCTCTCGATGTGCTTGATAACGTGGCAATTCATCTGATAATCGCCGATATAATGATGCCAAGGATGGACGGATACGAATTAACCGGCGAGCTGCGCAGCGCGAAAATTACTATTCCCGTGCTTATGGTCACGGCAAAGGAAGCTCTGGAGGACAAAAGAAAGGGCTTCAAATCCGGTGCAGATGATTATATGGTGAAACCCATTGACTTTGATGAAATGCTGCTGCGCGTCGAGGCTCTGCTGCGACGGTCAAACCTTTCCGGCGAACATCTTTTGTCGGTGGGCGGCACCACTTTGGATTCTGATGCGCTGACCGTTTCAGCAGACGGGCAGTCGATTGCGCTTCCGCAAAAAGAGTTTTTCCTTCTGCATATGCTTTTGTCCTACCCGAAAAAGATTTTTACACGGCAGACGCTGATGGATGAGATTTGGGGCTATGAAAGCGAGACAGACCCGCGCACCGTTGATGTCCACGTAAAGCGTCTGCGCGAAAAATTTCTCAGCTCAAAAGACTTTGAAATAGAGACTGTTAGAGGACTTGGCTACAGGGCGGTGGTAAAAAGATGAAACGAATGCGTATCCATCTAATTTTGATGACCACCTTCATTGTTTTGACAGCGTCACTTATTTCAATACCAATTTCCATACTGATAACCAAAACCTTTTTTGATGCCGGCAAGCGGGATCTGGTCGTGCTCGGCCTGACCCTCAGAGAGGTAATTACCCCGATTCTGATAATAATATTTTATAATGTGTTGTTTATACTCGCTTCGCGAAGAGCTATTTCGCCTTTTGTTGAGCTTTCAGATGCGACAAAGCAAATAGCGGCCGGAAACTTTGACATTTCAATCGGAAGCAAGCATAAAAAAGGCGGAGCCAAGCGGCTTGCCAATGACTTCAATCTGATGGCGCAGGAATTGAAAGCGAACGAGTACCTGCGCAAAGACTTCATTTCAAATGTTTCTCACGAGTTTAAAACACCGCTCTCCATAATTTCCGGCTATGCGGAGCTGCTGGATGGCGACGAAATTTTGGACAATGACCGCCACGAATACAGCGTCACCATCCAAAAGGAAAGTAAAAGACTTATTAAGCTGACAGGCGACCTTTTGAGTCTTTCGAGGCTCGACCACCAGAAAATTCAGGAAAAAGCTGTACCTTTCCGGCTGGATGAGCAGATACGTCAGGCGGTGCTGCTGCTTTCACCCGAATGGAGCGCGAAAAACATATCAATGGATGTGGATATTCCGAATCTTGTGTATGTCGGAAACGAGGCGCTGCTTGCGCAGGTGTGGAGCAATCTTTTGGACAACGCAATCAAATTTACCGGCGAAGAAGGGCTTGTATGTATCTGGGCGCGCGCACAGAACGGTGTCGTAACTGTTAAAATATCCGACAACGGCGAGGGAATGAGTGAGCAGACGCAGGCTCGGATTTTTGAGCAGTTTTATCAGGGCGACTCCTCACACGCCGCGGAAGGTCACGGACTGGGGCTTGCACTGGTAAAGAAAATCCTTGATGTTTCCGGCGGAAGCATATCCGTTACAAGTAAAATTGGCTATGGCACGAACTTTGTTATTACCCTCCCCATAACGGAGTAGCAATCAAAAGCTAATTATTGATATACCGTGCCGGAAATTTCCCGCGCGGTATAT
>JASDTK010000106.1:0-4265 GCA_041891555.1 Oscillospiraceae bacterium | reverse complement strand
GATATATAAGGAGGTGAGACAATGATCAGCTCCGTAAACAGCAGTATGACCCAACAGTTATCGTACATGAATCAGGTGAATCAGGGTACCTCAGTTAAAAACACTCGAGAAGGCAGCGCCAGCGAAGAAGCAAGCGAGACCACGGCCCAGGAACTGGCCGAGACAAGCAGCAAGTCTTCAAATCGGATTGACGTCTACGCATAATTGATCAAAGGATGGGAAAATCGTTTCGATTTTCTCATCCTTTGGTTAAAAGAGTAATAAAAGATGTTTTAATTTAAAAACAATCAGGTGGACAGTATGAACATTTTACAAGCGATTATTTATGGCATGATTCAAGGCATAACGGAGTTTCTGCCAGTCTCCAGCACAGCTCACCTTACACTGTTACCATGGATCGCAGGCTGGAAAGATCCTGGCGTGGTTTTTGACGTGGCTGTCCATCTTGGAACTGCCGCCGCTGTAATTCTGTTTTTTATAAGAGATTGGCTTACTCTTATAAAAGCCGGCTTTACCCATCCAAAGTCGAAAGACGGGAAACTTTTCTGGCTCCTGGTCCTTGCCACGATTCCGGGCGGGATTGCAGGAGTACTTTTAGACCAATATATGTCGGATATCAGAAATCCTTTGTTAATCGGCATCATGCTGATTCTCATGGGAATGGTGCTATACATTGCAGACAAGAGCGGCAAAAATGAAATTGAACTTGAGAAAATAAGCATCAGAGAAAGTCTGATAGTGGGGTTATCGCAGGTTCTTGCTATCATTCCGGGAGTTTCACGTTCCGGAATCACAATGTCTGCGGGGCGTTTTTTCGGTATTACACGTGAGAGCTCTGCAAAATTTACTTTTTTGATGTCTGCACCGATCATTCTTGCGGATGGTTTATATCATGCCAGAGAATTGGTTCATACCCAAATCAGCACGATTCCTTTTGTTACAGCAATAGTAACTTCGGCAATCGTCGGTGCATTGAGTATTAGATTTTTGCTCAATTATTTGAAAAGAAAAGGATTTGGGATATTTGCTGTCTACCGTTTTGCATTCGGAGCTCTTATAATACTTTTATTTTGCATAAGAAGCGGCAGATAGAATCAATAAAGAAACGCATGACAGCCCGGTCTTTATACCCGGCTGCCTTGCGTTTCTTTGGCAGTTTAATTATCTTTCAGTATTCCAAATTGATCGATAATATGAGCATCTTGGAGGTTGCCTTTATCAGCCTGGTAAGCGATTCCAGTCAGTTTATTACCATCAATCCTAAAACCAATAAACGTCTCAAAAGAGGTTGTCCCGCCTTTTATCGGGCCGTTGGCGTAATCAAAAAGATTCAGATAATCCTGTGACAAACTGCTGTTCTGGTAATAATATTTCACCCCGGCGGTTCCGGGAGTAATATAAATCGTTCCTTCAGGATTAACAATGTAATCGATTGAGTTCCCGCAATAATTCTCCGCTTTTCTTGTTTCCTGCTGCGCTGTACCTCCTGAGATCGGCTTGCTCCGCGCATAGACGTGGTCATGTCCCTGTAAGACGAGGTCCACCCCCAGTTCAGAAAACAGCGGGGCAACTTTTTTTCGGGTCGCGATAACATTTGCATCCAACGAATGTTCAGAGGTTGAATAAGGCCCCATATGCATAACAACGATGATCCACGTTGCACCTGCCTCCTTCGCCGCGCTTATGTCTGCTTTCATCCAGTCGATCTGTGCTTCCGAAAACTCTGCATATGCACCGGAAGTTTCGTTTGTGTTCAGCACGATGAAATGCGCGTTGCTGTAATCCGTTGAGTAATAAGCGCCGGCCGATGTATCGGCACTTTGGGCATCCAGATTAAAATGGTCGATAAAACAGCTGTTGCCAATATCATGATTGCCAGAGGCCGGCATAAATGTGGTATTCATAAAAATTGACTGTGCGTTTCCGAGCAACAGATTGTACTGGGATTCGGCCTTGTTGTCAATAACGTCTCCGTTGTTAATTATAAATCGGGAATCTCCGAAAATATGCAAAGCCTCGGACATAGTGTCCGAAACGATTTTTGCTCCGGCCTGATCGGCCATCTGTGTATCCGATATGTTAATGAAGGTAAACGGCCCGTTTTCAGGGGCGGTAATAAAAACAGCCGGGTTGCTCCATATATTCAGCAACCTGTCTCCGACCCTGTAGTAATAGGAGGTATTGCTTTTTAATCCGGTTGCGACGGCTTTATGCACATACTCTTTGGAAGAATTATGAGATATGTATTCTGTCCCGGTAAATGTGACGGATCTGCTAAAATCAGGCGTCGAGACCGTTTTTTCAACGACCTGTAAATCACTGTTCTTTGAACTCAGGTCAGTGTACCATGTAAAACCTTTTGAAGATTTGGCATCACCATAAAAAGTAACAGTTACTTTTTGTATATCTATTCTAGAAGCAGTGGATGATTCTGCGGGGCTGTTCTGCGGAACGGAGGATGCTTCCGAAGCAGAACTCGCTGCGGGTACTTCAGTTGCTGATACTGCATCACTTTCACTCGTATTTGTTGCTTCAGGATCAGCCGCGGAAGAAAGTCCGGCTTCTTCCGAAGGAATATTGTTGGCCGTCGGCGAAGGCGATGCGTCAGTGACCGCAGGCGTGGTGCCGGTAATTGCCGCAGGCTCGGTCGTTGGAGCAGTTGCCACATTATTACTGCATCCGCAGGTCATTGAGAGCAGCAGTGCCAAAACGATTAAAAGCGCCGCTGCTTTTTTACAGTTATACTTATTCATTTTTAGCCTCATTAGGTGTTTTAGTGTCGTTGATGTTTTTATAAGGATTTTCGTTTAATTCTATATAATATATCGTAATGTGTTAAACAAGATTTAAAAATAATATAAACTGTTAATAAACCCGGCGCAATTCCATGTAAGCACCGATATCTGTAGGACCGGCCCTTGAGTTTATTATTGTAACCAGTATTACTTTATGATATATTAATATTGTAACCGGTATTACATAACGAGGTGTATCTATGGATCAAAATAAATGGATTGCAATCAACTACACACTGCCGAGGGAGCCGTCAAGGGCGCGGGTATCCATATGGAGGAAGCTGAAAAAAATCGGGGCGGTCAGCATTCAGCAGCCTATGTGGATATTGCCTTCGAGCGATGAAAACAGCGGTTTGTTTCATGAGGTCAAGGACGAGGTTTCCCGGAACGGCGGCGAGGCGTTCATGCTGACGTTTTCCGCCGACGAGGACGGAGAAAAAATGATTATAGGCAAGTTCAATGTGGCAAGGGACGAGGAATACGGGGAGCTTTTTGAGCAATGCGAAGATTTTTTCAAGGAAATCGACAAGGAAATTGCACGTCAGAATTTTACGTTTGCCGAGATCGAGGAAAACGAGGAAGAACTCGATAAACTGAAGCAATGGTATAAAAAAATAGCCGCGAGAGATACCTTCGGCTCACCGCTTCAGGAAAAGGCGGAATCAATGCTGTCAAAATGTGCGGAGCTTCTGGACGGCTTCTGTGACAAGGTCTATGAATTCAATGAAAAAGCGTAGGTAAAGATAATGAAAAAAAAGAAAATTCTGTCCAATATTGTACTGCTTGGTCTTGTCAGCCTGTTCGTCGATATGAGCACCGAAATGGTTTACCCTCTTGTTCCGCTCTTTTTGACGGCTACGCTTGGGGCCTCCCCCGCCATCGTGGGCATCATCGAAGGAATTGCCGAGAGCATCGCATCGCTGCTGAAGGTTTTCAGCGGCTATATCGGGGATGTATACCACAATAAAAAGCGGCTTGCTTTCGCCGGATATTCTACAGCTGTCTTTTATAAAATATTTCTTCTCTTGGCAGCATCCTGGCCCGGTGTGTTGGTCGCGCGCGTGATCGACCGCACGGGGAAAGGCATCCGCACCGCCCCGCGCGACGCACTTGTCGCGCAGTCAAGCGACGGAAAGAAGCTCGGCGGGTCATTCGGGCTGCATAAGATGCTGGATATGGCTGGATCGGCGCTCGGCGTGGTTTTTGCCTATATCTTTGTCGCTACCAACTTCGGATTTCACAAGGCGTTCCTTTTCTCCATCATCCCGGCTGTAATAGGAATTCTGATTATACTGGCGGTCAGGGAGGACAAAAACTGTGAAGCGCCATGCGAGAAGTTGAATCTGAAAGGATTGAAACTTGACGGAAAGCTAAAGACTTATCTTGCAGTTATATTTATTTTTTGCCTTGGGAACTCGTCAAATACCTTTTTGCTCCTTAAATCGCAGGAACAGGGCTTTTCCGCTTCGC
>JASDTK010000105.1:0-4282 GCA_041891555.1 Oscillospiraceae bacterium | reverse complement strand
CTATATACCAGTCGCAGTAGCTGTCCCAGATAAAATCTGAAACCTTTGAGGCCGCGACGCCCAGCTCGAAGCTGTCCATGTTTTCATTGACTTCGCGAATTACATTGTTCAGCTTTGAAAGAATCCACTTGTCCTCTATTTCAAGTTTTTCGGGCAATTCACACTTGCCTATAGTAAGGTTCATCATCACAAATCGGCTTGCGTTCCATATCTTATTCGCAAAATTGCGCATCGCCTCGCAGCGCTCCGTGAAAAAGCGCATATCGTTTCCGGGGCTGTTGCCCGTGACGAGATTAAAGCGCAGAGCGTCACAGCCGTACTGGTCCACAATATCAAGCGGGTCGATGCCGTTGCCGAGAGACTTGGACATCTTGCGTCCCTTTTCATCGCGAATAAGCCCGTGAATGAGTACCGTGTGGAACGGCGCTTTTTTTGTGTGCTCGCACCCGGAAAAAATCATTCGGGCGACCCAGAAAAAGATAATGTCATAGCCTGTAACCAGTACGTCGTTCGGATAGAAATAGTCAAGGTCAGGCGTATTCTCCGGCCAGCCGAGCGTCGAAAACGGCCAAAGCGCGGAGGAAAACCATGTGTCCAGCACATCCTCGTCGCGCGTGATGTTTTTGCTGTGGCACGCTTCGCATTCTGTCGGATCCTCTCTTGAAACAGTAATATGTCCGCAGTCGGCGCAGTACCACGCGGGTATCTGATGCCCCCACCAGAGCTGACGTGAAATGCACCAGTCGTGGACGTTTTCCATCCAGCTCGTGTAGATCTTGCTGAATCGCTCAGGAACAAACTTTGTCTCCCCGTCCTCAACAACACGTATTGCTTCCTTGGCAAGCGGCTGCATTTTTACAAACCATTGAGCCGAGATTATCGGCTCGACGTCCGTCGCGCAGCGGTAGCAGGTGCCGACGTTGTGCTGGTGCTCTTCAATTTTTTCGACAAGGCCGAGAGCCTCAAGGTCGGCTACGATGACCTTTCTTGCCTCGTAACGGTCGAGTCCCTGATACTTACCGCCGAGCTCGTTTATCCTGCCGTTGTCGTCCAGAACGCGGATGACCTCAAGATTATGGCGCAGGCCGACCTCGAAATCGTTCGGGTCATGCGCCGGCGTCATCTTAACGCAGCCGGTTCCGAACTCCATGTCGCAGTAGTCGTCCGCTACAATTGGAATTTCACGATTCATCAGCGGCAGCATGCAGGTTTTTCCGACAAGGTGAGTGTAGCGCTTGTCATTCGGATTTACTGCGACGCCCGAATCGCCCAGCATAGTTTCAGGGCGTGTCGTTGCGACGACGATATAGCCGTTTCCGTCTGTCAGCGGATAGCGCAGATGCCAGAGGAAGCCGGGCTTGTCCTTGTATTCGACCTCTGCGTCCGAAAGCGCGGTAGTGCAGTGCGGACACCAGTTTATAATGCGGCTGCCCTTGTAGATAAGACCCTTTTCATAGAGGGAAACGAAAACCTCGCGAACCGCTTTCGAGCAACCCTCATCCATTGTGAAGCGCGCGCGTTCCCAGTCGCAGGAGGCGCCAAGCTGCTTTTGCTGTTCCACAATCCGGTCGCCGTACTTGTTCTTCCAGTCCCAGACACGTTCAAGGAATTTTTCGCGTCCGAGGTCATAGCGGGTCAGTCCCTCCTTGCGGAGTGCCTCCTCAACTTTGATCTGCGTTGCGATACCCGCGTGATCGGTACCCGGAACCCACCGCGCCGCGAAGCCCTTCATCCGCTTGTAGCGTATGAGTATATCCTGAAGCGTAGCGTCCATTGCGTGACCCATGTGGAGCTGGCCTGTTACGTTGGGTGGCGGCATAACTATAGTGAAGGGCTTTTTTTCGGGATCGCGATGCCCCTTGAAGGCTCCGCCCTTTTCCCACATTTCATAAATTCTTTTTTCGACATCTTTCGGCTCATAGATCTTTGAAAGTTCTTTTGCCATATTGTATTCTCCCTCTCCCCGCTTTAACGGGCTTAATCAAAAACGCCCCGAGCATATGCTCAGGGCGTAAAACCGCGGTACCACCTGAATTCGCCGATTTGCGGCGCACTCTAATGCTCATAACGCGAGCGCACGGGTCAACATTACCTTTGACCGGCTCCGGAGCGACCAGCAGCCACTGTGCGCGAAAGCTCTCACCAAACGCTTTCTCTCTTTGCCGCACAATTGATTCGCACTTCCCCATCAATGCCTTTAAACTATTGCGTTATTATACGTTACCGTTTACTGTTTGTCAAGATACTCGCTGGCTGAAAGTGCGGCAGTATTACCCTGTCCGACTGCACGCGCCACCTGATAGGGTCTGCCCGTGCAGTCGCCTGCCGCGAAAACACCGTCAAGAGTCGTTTTCATATTGCTGTCCGTAATGATATGTCCATTGTCCGTTTCAAGCCCTGTCAGGAAGCTTGAGGGTGCAATCGTGCTGCGGAGAATGAAGATGCCGTCCACCGGATAGATCACATCATCCGCGACGAGAGCCGCGACCGTCTCTTCGCCCTTGATTTCAAACTTCTTTGCCTTGTTTTTATCAAAATACTCGACCTCACAGCCGATAGAACGCAGGAAGTTCGCTTCACTTTCGGCTTCCTCATTGAGGCCTATTACCGCAACCTTTTTTCCGCGAAAAAGCATTCCGTCGCAGGTTGCGCAATATGATACGCCTTTACCCAGAAATTCCTGTTCTCCGGGATATGTCGACTGCTGAACTATGCCTGTTGCCAGGATAATCGCTTTGCATTCAATATAATCCTGTCCGACAGATACGGAAAAACTTGAGCCCATTGAAAGCGCGTTCAGCGCTCTGCCCGTGACTGTTTCAATTCCAGCATCCTCGAGCTGCCTGCGGAAAGCCAGCATCATGTCTTTGCCGCTGACATTCGGCAGACCCGGGTAGTTTTCTACACTTTTTGCTTTCCAGAGGTTACTCAGCTCCGCGCTGTTTGAAATGACCTTGACGCTTTTGCCTCTGTTCTTCGCCGTCAGCGCGGCGGAAACTCCTGCGGGTCCTCCGCCTATTATTATTATGTCCGTCATTGCGTTTCCTCCTGCGTCAATTATCTATACTTGCGGTTATTCTACCACATAATTATTGTAATTACTACAATTATCGTATATAATACTTGCATGGTTTTCTTGCTTTAGAGATGAGAGGAAATATACGCTATGGATGAAAACACCAGCAACTTTATTCACAATTTCATTGACGAGGACCTTGCGGAGGGCGGAGCCTATGCGGGAAAAAAGGTTCACACCAGATTCCCGCCCGAGCCGAACGGCTATCTGCACATCGGTCATGCCAAAGCTATATATATCGATTTCGGCACCGCTCAGAAATACGGCGGCGTGTGCAATCTCCGCATGGACGACACAAATCCCGCCAAGGAGGATACCGAGTTTGTCGAAGCTATTCAGGAGGATATACACTGGCTCGGCTTTGACTGGGGAGACAGATTCTTCTACGGCTCGGATTATTTTGAACAGACCTACAGCTATGCCGAGGAACTCATAAAAAAAGGACTCGCCTATGTCTGCGGCTTGACGCCCGATGAATTCAGGGAATACCGCGGCGGCACGGACACTCCCGCAAGAAGTCCTTACAGGGACAGGCCGATTGAGGAAAGCCTCGACCTTTTCCGCCGTATGCGCGCGGGAGAATTTCCGGAGGGCAAATATACCCTTCGCGCTAAGATTGACCTTTCAAGCGGCAACTTCAATATGCGCGACCCTGTGCTTTACCGAATTCGCTACATTGAGCATCACAGGCAGGGCACAAAATGGTGCATCTTCCCAATGTACGATTTTGCTCATCCGATTCAGGACGCTATCGAGGGCGTGACGCACTCCCTATGCTCGCTCGAATATGAGGATCACCGTCCGCTATATAACTGGGTCGTGGAAAACGTCTCCGTGCCCTCCACTCCGCGCCAGCTCGAATTTGCGCGCCTCGGCATCAACTACACCGTTATGTCCAAGCGCAAGCTTCGCAAACTCGTTGAGGAAGGCCGCGTTTCCGGCTGGGACGACCCGCGTATGCCCACGCTGTGCGGTTTGCGCCGCCGCGGATATACGCCAAAGTCGATTTTAAGCTTCTGTGAGCGTATCGGCGTTGCGAAAATGCCCAGCACAGTCGAATATAGCTTCCTTGAGCATTGCCTGCGCGATGACCTGAACGAAATCGCGACCCGCGTTATGGCGGTGCTGGAGCCGATAAAGCTCACGATAACGAACTATCCCGAGGGCAAGAGCGAAATCTTTATGGTCGAGAATAACCCCAACCGC
>JASDTK010000104.1:0-4391 GCA_041891555.1 Oscillospiraceae bacterium | reverse complement strand
GGAGTCAACATATGGAAGTTAGAAATATTAATGAACTCGCGGCGAAGTTTATTTGGCAGGACTCTCTGGGACTTATCACAAAATCGCTCGGCGCGGCGGCAGGCAGCAGCAAAATATACGTCAATATCGACAGCGTTCCGCAGGGAGGCGTCAGTACTAAATACCACAGTCATTCGCAGCAGGAGGAGTTTTTTCTTGTTCTTGAGGGAACGGGGACTCTGCGGCTAAATGATGAAACAATGCCCGTCAAAAAAGGCGATTTTTTCGCGAAGCCCGGCGGAAGGGGAATCGCGCACACGTTTTACAATCCGAATCCGGCCCCGCTTGTGATTCTGGATATCGGCACGGTTGAGCCGGAGGATACCTGCTATTACCCCGAAGAGGACATGTATCTGCATAAATCTAACGGTGTGAACCGCCCGTACCACGGGGAAGTTGTAGACAAAGGCTGGACGTCTGATCCGAATACGGAAAAGTAATAATTAAAGCAGCGAATAAAAAAATGAGGGCGGGTTAAGTTGAACCCGCCCTCGTTTTTAGTTTAGTAATAGGCTTTTCAGCAGAAATATAGCTGAGACTATTAAACCTATGATCGATGCAGCCGCAAAAAATATTGAAAATACCCTTGCCGCAGCACGCCGTCGATTATAAGCGGGGGCGTTGCCGTAATGTTCATCGAATTCCTCTTGGGTGGGCGCCCGGTTTTCATCCCAATCGTCGAGTAAATCGAGAGCCGCTTGGGCGTTTTTTCTGTCAACATAGATGTCTTCTCCAAAAACAGAGAAACCTGCTGAGATACTCAGATATCCGCCGGCTTCCCTGGATTTTCTAAAACAGGGAATACCGTTGTTTCTGAGTATTTCCATCATCATTTCTGCGTCAATTGCGTTGGAGACATATTTAACCGCAACCAGATCAATCGATGGTAAATGGTCACAGGTATCTTTGACTTTATGCTCATGGGGTTCGTCTGGCAATTGCTCAACCAGGTCGACATCACATTTCTTGCAGTGAGTATACCCCTCGATATATTCGGATTTACATTTCGGGCAAAACATAAGCTGCCTCCATCGATTATTATCGCTACGACTCATCCATAATATACCAATATATGCCTGTTGTAAATAGTATTCATTTGTCTGCGTGCAGCTTCAGAAGCAGCTTTTTCAAAGGGTTGATAAGCAGGAGCGTGAGGATGAAATTCGAAATACAGTGGGTGATGTCAAAGGGTATTCCGCTCACCCAGTAGCTTAGCGCCATAGCCCGCCCGCCAATGAAAAGATATGGAATCGCACAGAGAAGCCCGAATGAAAGTCCGAAAAGTCCGGCGATAACGGCCCAGATGAGGGCGATTTGGTTTTTTCTGAATATCAGCGCAATGGCTGCAAGTACTGCCCAAACGTAAAGGTAATTAATAAACCACAGCCCGAAGCCATATATAAGACCCTCAAGCAACACAAACACAGCCACGGAGTAGAAAGCTTTTGCTCCGTAGACAATTACAGTGATTATAATGAGAACGGACACAAGATTGATGTTTGGGAGCGCCGCCATCGCAAGCTGTGTGCCGACAATCAAGGCCGACATGAGAGACAGCTCAATAAGCTCCCTCAGAGACAAAGGCGGCTTAGTAGCCTTCATTGAGCGTGAATTCAAAGCTGTCGCCGTCGGCAATCGGAGTCTGGTCTACGCCGGTGTCAACATATGCTCCAGACTTAGTGTACCCCCACCACTGCTGCTTGGACTCGTCTGCCTTTTCACCGTCCATTGCGGTGACATAGAATCCGTACTGTCCGTCTTTGCCCTCAATGAGTTTCTCCTGATCGAGCGCGCCGCGCAGATACTCCGCGTCCGTTTTAATCGTCAGTGTTCTGTCATCGCCGCTAAGGTGATTGATTGATACAGTTATCGTCTTGGCACCCGCGACGGTATCAGGCGACAGAAAATGATAGGCAAGATACGCCCCCGCAATCAAAACGACGAGAATTAAGGCCAACGCAATGCCTGTTTTTTTGCTCTTGTTCATAAAAAAATCCTCCTCTGCTCGGCTTAAACCGTACAAAGAAGGCGCAGTTATCCCAATCAGGTGGTGTAGAAGTACCGGGACTCGCGGCTTTCTCTGAACGGCGGCGTGGGTAGGTCTTCTGACTTGGTATCATCGCCTGTCTGCTCCTTCCCAAGCGAACGCACAGTGGTTAATAGCAGACAGACTCCTCCTGCACAGCGACGGGCTCGTGGGGGACTTTCACCCCGCTTCCCTCTTAGGCAGCGCCTCTACAGCGCCGCACCCATGCACCGAATGTTTAGTTGTACCTTTATTGTAATACAGACTAAGGTATTTGGCAAGAGGTCACGGTAAGAAGAGATTAGCGTAGGTTTTTTATTATGGAGAAATTAGAAATATTTGAAACGATTTCTAATATCTATAATACATAAGGAGGGTTTCATACATGGACAAAGCAAATACTGCTGTTACAACTGCAAAACAAAACAGAATGAAAAGCTGGCCTATGTGGCTGGGAATACTCTCCGCGCTGTGGCTGCTCGCGTCGACGCTCGGACTGCCGCAGAAAATCGGACTGACAAACGAAGCTTATAACAACATTGTCAGCGCAATCGGCACTATCCTCGCGCTTCTGGGTGTTGTGAATAACCCTACGAACCCAAACGGAATATGAAAGCCGCAAATAAACCCTCACGGATTTGCCGTGAGGGTTTATTTGCGAATATCGTCCTTGTGCTGACAGTAATTTATGCATAGAATGCGTGATTGCCGATAGTTGCGACGTAGGCACGGTTCTTTGCTATCCAGGAACTGGTCGCGGTTATAGGATTGAGGAAAAACAGGCTGCTGCCCGCGACAGAGGCCCCGTCAAGAGCGAGCTTGGCGGCAAGTATGCTGTCTGATGAGGGCGTATTATAAATTGTTCCGTTTGCAACCGGCGTGAACTGCGTGCCTCCGGTTTTGTCGAAGATGACGCCATATATGCTGTTGGGAAAATCAGAGCTTGCAACACGGTTCATAATTACGTTTCCGACCGCGATTTTGCCCTTCAGCGGCTCGCCGCTGCTTTCGGCGTTAATAATGCGCGAGAGCCAGTAAACGGCGTCGCTGCTGTAAAAATTATCTCCCGAAGTAATCGTGCCGCTACCGCTTGTAACAACCACCTTCTGCGTTGAGGCATTCCATGACACTGATGCGCCCATTGCCTTAGCTATCACACGGACGGGAACCATCGTGGTACCGTTTACAAGCTTCACGCCGTCCGCCGCGTAGAGCTTGCGCCCGTTCGCGTCAATGTAAAAGTTTCCGGGACGCGCCGTAACGGTTAGCTTCGAGGTGCGGACGACTGCCTGATTATTCTCCCAAGTGATTTGTGCTCCGGGGCTGAGCAGGAGACTGATAGATCTGAGGGAAACGTACGTTGTGGAATTGTAGACCGCCACGTTTGTAAGCGTAGTGCTGTTTACCTGCAGGGTAAGAGCCTCCGCGGCCGGCAGAACGGCTGTAAGCAGACATACAATCAGCAAGGACACAAGTAACTTCTTCATCATATCTTACTCCTTTCTTGTAACCTTATTGTAACTAATTGTTACTATTAAGGCAAGGAGTAAGTTCTGGAAGTTGCAGCGACAGAAAAGAGGGCCTTGAAAACATAGCGTTTTCAAGGCCCTCTTTGGTGACTCAGGTGAGTTTAGCTGAGTGGAATGTTTGTTTAAAATTCAAAATCAGGTATGTTGAACCGATTAAGGATTTCGTTTAATCCGGACTGAATCTCTTCCCTTGAAAAATTGCAGCTTTTCAATTCTTCCTCGCTCAGCAGACTTATTGACTGATAAAAATCAAGAGCAAGCTCTAGATATCGGTTATCGCTTGTGTCAAGCGTATCAAACATCAAGTCTTCAGCTTCACAAATCTTTCTTTCATTAAGCAGATTTTTAATTTTACTATATAATAAATCAGACTGAGTTAGATTCGATTCATCAATAATAGTATAATTTGTTAATTCTTTCTGGAGAACTATATGTGCTATGAAGTTTGCTAGTTGGTGTATCTGGCGCATAAACCAGTCTTGCTCAAATTCCATTTTTGTACCTCTTTAATGTCGTTTTTTAACAAGAAATTAAAGAGTTTTCTATTCCAGCTTTTGAGTAAATGTTTTTATACTGCAAAACCTATAACATCGGATAGATGCAATGTATATTATTATAGCTATGATAAAGAACAGCAGTAAAATGGGGATTCTGTGGAAGCACATCTGTATGATTAGGACAAACCAGCCTAAATGGCTGTAGATTATTTCGGCAAGAAAATCAATCATAAGCTGTCTCCTAACAAAATAAGAGCTGTATTCACGGATATTCCTGTCTCTTATACACATCTCGCAGGG
>JASDTK010000103.1:4150-4394 GCA_041891555.1 Oscillospiraceae bacterium | reverse complement strand
GAGCGTCGTTCTGCCGGTGAGAGTACAAGGCGTCGAAGCCCCGCCGGAAATCGCCGGAGCAATACGCTACGCCAACAAGTACAGGGTCGGCGACCTCATAATAACGGGTCGCGGCGGAGGTTCAATAGAGGACCTCTGGGCGTTCAATGACGAGCGGGTCGCAAGAGCAATTTTTGATTCCGAAATTCCCGTTATCTCTGCCGTGGGACATGAGCCCGATGTTACTATTGCGCATTACGGCGCG
>JASDTK010000103.1:1745-4136 GCA_041891555.1 Oscillospiraceae bacterium | reverse complement strand
TTTGCGCGCGGCGACGCCTTCAAACGCCGCCGAGCTTGCCGTTCCGGACGAAAACGAGCTTCGCGACTCTCTTTCCTCGCTGGAAGTTAGGCTAATGCAGGCGATGCGAAAGAAACTCTCGGAAAAGAGAGCAAGAATTGAGGACATTGCATCGCGCCGCGTGATGCAGTACCCGACGGCATATATAGACCAGAAAAGGCAGACGCTTGATTCTGCCCAGAATGCGCTTATTTCGCGCTATGAGCGCCTAATAAATGCGAAGAAACATCAATACATCCGTTATGCCGCCTCGCTCGATGCTCTAAGTCCGCTGAAGGTGCTGGGCAGGGGCTACTCGATTGTGACAGACAGTAACGAAAATACAGTGACGGACGCGGAGAGCGTAAATGTCGGCGACAGACTGAATGTGAGTCTCAGCCGAGGCGCTCTTAAATGTACTGTTGACGACGTTGTACTCAGCCGATAAAGGGAGGATTACCCGATGGCAAAAACAGAATTCAGCTTTGAGCAGTCTATGGAACGGCTCGACGCGATAGTTAAGCAGCTTGAAAAAGGCGAAGCACCTCTGAATGAATCGCTTAAGCTATTTGAGGAGGGTACGGCGCTCATCGCGGTATGCTCGAAGATGCTTGACGAGGCGGAGCAGAAGGTAGTTATGCTCAAAAAAGGTGAAAACGGCGAGCCCTCCGAGTCACCCTTTGAGGGCGGTGAATAGACGATGACCGCTACTTACGAAGCCTACCGGGTGATGGCCGAAGCTGAAATCGGCAAGGCGCTTGCTGGCGGCGAGGACCTGCCCCAGCACCGGCTGATTGAAGCCATGAGGTACAGCCTTCTCGCAGGCGGAAAAAGAATCCGCCCAGTTCTGGTACTGTCTTTCTGTGAAGCTACGGGAAAATCACCGGAAAAGGCACTGCCTGCGGCGGTCGGAATTGAGATGCTGCACACCTATACGTTAATCCACGACGACCTTCCCTGCATGGATAACGACGAGCTCCGCCGCGGCAAGCCGACAAATCATATCGTGTTCGGCGAGTTTACGGCGACGCTTGCGGGGGACGCCCTGCAGGCCGAGGCTTTCGGAACAATCCTGCGCTCGGGACTTCCGGCAGAAGTCCGCGCTGAATGTGCGGAGGCTCTGGCAAACGCCGCAGGGATAGACGGAGTCTGCGGAGGCCAGCAGCTCGATATGGAGGGAAACGGCAAAGCTCTCAACGAGCAGGAGCTCACGAAGATTCAAACCCGTAAAACGGGCAGCCTTCTTGCTGCAGCCTGTCTTATGGGGGCAATTGTAGGCGGGGCGAACGAAAAACAGAGGGAGTCCGCGCTGATTTACGGTTCGGCTTTGGGTGTCGCGTTCCAGATACGCGACGATATGCTGGACGAACTGAGCACAACAGAAGAACTAGGAAAGCCCATAGGATCAGACAAGCGCATGGAAAAAACCACCTTTATGAGCCTGTACGGGAAGGAAGAATGTGAGCGGCTGGTTGGAAGACTAACGGAATATGCAAAAAAAACCGTAGAGGAAGCCTTTCCGGAGCCGCAGTTTCTGATGGATTTTGCGGACGAACTGAGCATTCGGCGCAGCTGATTTTTAGAAAATATTCATTTTACTATGAATATTGTTGAAAAAACGCCTGTTTACACTTGTAAAAGCAGGCGTTTTTTGTTATCATATTTAGGTGCATATGCAGATACTTATGCGTGTATAGGCCTGTACGCAAATTTTTAGAGGTAATTAAGCATTGAATATTTTTAATTCTGTAAATTCTCCTAAAGACCTGAAAGCTCTCTCCGAAAGAGAGCTTGATATTCTGAGCGCGGAGATCAGAGGATTTTTAATAGATAACGTTTCAAAGACGGGCGGGCACCTCGCTTCAAATCTTGGAGCGGTTGAGCTTACGCTCGCGCTTCACCGCGTATTCGACACTGAAAAGGACAGAATCGTTTTTGACGTCGGGCATCAGAGCTATGTACACAAAATTCTGACCGGGCGCAAGTGGGAATTCAAAACCCTGCGCCATTTCGGCGGACTTTCTGGTTATCCGAAGCCGGAAGAAAGCGTACACGACGCGGCTGTAGCGGGGCATGCCTCGACCTCCGTTTCAGTAGCTCTCGGTATGGCGAGGGCGAGAACGCTCGCGCATGAGGATTACAGCGTAGTCGCTGTGATTGGTGACGGCGCGCTTACCGGTGGAACGGCCTATGAGGGACTGTGCAACGCCGGTCAGTCCAAAGAGCCGCTTGTCGTAATTCTTAACGATAACGGAATGGCCATCGACAATAATGTCGGCGGCATTTCGGAAATGCTCGCGCGGCTGAGAGTAAAACCCGCGTACTTTCGTTTTAAACGCAGATACCGGCAGCTTTTCGGACACGTTCCGGCGC
>JASDTK010000103.1:0-1735 GCA_041891555.1 Oscillospiraceae bacterium | reverse complement strand
GTCAAGGAATGGTTCAAGCGCCGCCTGCTGCCAGGGAATATTTTTGACGATCTTGGTTTTCACTACCTCGGCCCGGTAGACGGACACGATATTTCGCAGCTGGAAGCGGTTATAGGCTGGGCAAAGGAACTGAAAGCACCGGTGCTTGTCCATGTGATAACGCAGAAGGGCAGAGGCTACACCTATGCCGAGCAGGAGCCCGAGACTTATCACGGTGTTGACGCGTTCGATGTTGACACGGGAGTCGAGAAATGCCCGCACGATTGTTTTTCGGAGATATTCGGAAGCGAGCTGACCGAGTTTGCGTCAAAGGACGAGAAGATCGTCGCTATCACCGCCGCAATGTGCGGCGGGACAGGGCTTTCTGAATTTGCAAAAGCATATCCTGAAAGGTTTTTTGACGTCGGCATAGCGGAAGAGCACGCCGTTGCAATGGCGGCGGGACTTGCGAGCCGGGGGGCAATACCCGTTTTCGCCGTTTACTCCAGTTTTTTGCAGCGCGGTTACGATATGCTTATACATGACGTTTCTCTTTCAAAACTGCACGTTGTTTTTGCCGTGGACAGGGCGGGCATAGTCGGACGCGACGGTGAAACGCATCAGGGTGTTTTCGATGCGGCCTATCTTTGCTCCGTTCCACATATGGCGGTGTTCGCACCTGCAAGCTATGCCGAGCTTCGTGATATGCTGGAACTTGCAATTTACCGCTTAAGCGGACCTGTTGCTGTGCGCTATCCGCGCGGAGGCGAAGGAGATTATAAGCAGAGTGCCGGAAAAGCTCCGAGCACCGTGCTTCGCGAGGGCGGAGACATTACGCTTGTATCCTACGGCGTGATGATAAACAATGTTATTAAAGCGGCAAAAATACTTGAAGATGCCGGAATAGACGCCGAAGTAATAAAGCTGAACCTCCTAAATCCGCTGGATACCTCAACCGTTATTCACTCACTCAGAAAAACGGGCAGACTTTTAACCGCCGAGGACGTCTGCGCCTTCGGAAGCGTAGGTTCGAGACTCCTTGCGGCAGTCGCAGAGGAGGGAATCGCGCTCGTCGGAGAAAGAACGCTTGACCTCAGAAACGGTATAGTCCAGCACGGCAGCGTCGATGAACTGACGAAGCTCTTCGGACTGGACGCGGAGAGCATTGCCGAAACCGCAAAGAGCTTTTTTGCGGTTTATGACGGCAGAGCGGACTGAGAGAGTGCCATATGAAAAAAGTCAGACTCGACCAGCTGGTTTTCGACAGAGGACTAACCGAGAGCCGTGAGCGCGCGAAGACCTCGATAATGTCGGGACTTGTGTTCGTGAACGGTCAGCGTATGGATAAGCCCGGAATGTCTTTTGACGAAAATTCGATAATAGAGCTTAAAGGCGAAGCTGTGCCTTATGTCAGCCGCGGCGGTCTTAAACTTGAGAAAGCACTTAAGATTTTTGATTTTGATCCGTCAGAGCTTGTCTGTATAGACTGCGGAGCTTCAACCGGCGGTTTTACGGACGTTCTGCTCAAAAACGGCGCGAAAAAGGTTTTTGCGGTAGATGTCGGTTACGGTCAATTGGCCTGGAGCCTGCGCTGTGACGAGCGCGTTGTCAATAGGGAGCGTACCAACATCAGATATGTCACTACTGAAATGCTCGGAGAAAAAGCGGATCTCGCGGTAATGGATCTTTCTTTCATATCCGTGAGGCTTGTGCTTCCTGTTGTTCGGGAACTCATCAAGGACGGAGCATATATAAT
>JASDTK010000102.1:0-4413 GCA_041891555.1 Oscillospiraceae bacterium | reverse complement strand
TCTCGGCTATCGGCTGGAATTATAACCAGATGCGCGCAAAAATGCCAAAGGACTGCAAATTCATGGGTCTTGTTAAAGCAGATGCGTACGGACACGGTGCGACGGTTGTCGCCAAGTTTTTGGAAAAAATCCACTGTGACTATCTTGCGGTTGCATACATAGACGAAGCAAAGGAACTCCGAAATGCGGGAATCAAAATGCCGATTTTGATTCTCGGATCGACGCAGCCTGAGTTTGCCGATGAGCTTTTTGATCTGGATGTCACACAGACAGTCGGAAGTTTTGAAGACGCCGAGGCGTATTCCGCGGCAGCCGTGGCGCACGGAAAAACACTTAAGATTCATATTAAGCTTGAAACCGGCATGGGCAGACTGGGCTTCAATGTGAAAAGCGGTGACGTCAGTGAAGTTCTGAAGGCACTTGAGCTTCCAAACCTTGAGCCGGAAGGGATTTACACTCATTTTGCCGTGCCGGATGACCTTGAAAAGGACGAATACACCAAGATGCAGTTTAAGAGGTTTACAGACGCCATTGCAAAAATTGAAGTAGCCTCGGGCGTTCATTTTGCCATCAGGCATTGCGCAAACAGCGGAGCCGTGGTAAACTATCCTGAGATGTATTTGGACATGGTACGCCCCGGAGTCGCTCTCTACGGCATGTTTCCGGGTCCCGACACAGGCGGGCTTAGTCTTGCGCCGGCAATGGAGCTCAGAAGCCGCATTGTTGCGGTAAATGAGCACGAGGCGGGCGACTGCATCAGTTACGGCTGTACCTTCACGGCGGACAGGAAGATGAAAATTGCCGTTCTGCCAATCGGCTATGCAGACGGTTTGCACAGAGTACTCTCGAATCAAATTGACGTTCTGATACACGGCCAGAGATGCAGACAAATTGGGCGCATATGTATGGATATGTGTATGGTCGATGTGACGGATGTGCCTGACGTTAAAGCCGGTGATGTAGCAACGATTTTCGGCTGCGACGGCGAAGAGGTTATTTCGGCGAACGAGCTTGCAAAGAAAGCCGGCACAATTTCCTACGAGATTTTTTGCTCGCTAACAAAGCGCGTGCCGAGAGTATACAGACATTAATAATTGTAAAATCCTGTTTTGACAATGTATAAATATCACTCCGAAGTGAAACAATGTATGTACGCTCCTACATAGAATGTAGAGGGCAATCTATCATCGGAGTGTGAATCGCTTTGAGCACAGTCAGACGCGGAGATATTTACTATGCCGACCTCAGTCCCGTCGTCGGCAGTGAGCAGGGGGGAATGCGCCCCGTGCTCATCGTTCAAAATGATACGGGCAATAAACATAGCCCGACGGTAATAGCTGCCGCCATAACCTCGCAGGTGGGAAAAGCAAGGCTTCCGACTCACATCGAGCTTTCGGGACAGAGCTGCGGACTGAGTCGTGACAGCGTTATACTGTTGGAACAAATCAGGACAATTGATAAATCCCGTTTGCGGGAGCGAATGGGCAGGCTGGATGAACCGCTGATGAACGAGGTAGACAACGCCATCGCGGTCAGCTTTGGTCTGGAGGGATAGGGCTATTGCCGCAATAAAAGCGGGTCGGCTCTTGTCGGCCCGCTTTGTACGAATCCAAGGGAAGGTATACATACTATGAGAAAGAAAAGAATAATCACCATTTTTGCAGCAGTATTGATTCTGGCCGTTGGGGTCGGAGTCGGTGCCTACGCGGCTGCAAACTTCGGAACGCAGTCAGATCCGCTTGTTGCCAAAAGCTATCTTGACCAGACGGTGACGCCGAAGCTTCAGGCACAGTTTCAGGCAAAGCTCGACGAGCAGGTTCAGCTTATGGAGCAGCAGATAGCGTCTACCACGACGGGGCTGAACTTCACGGCGGTGAGCCTTTCGAGCGGACAAACCCTTAAGGGCAGCGTCGGAACCGAAATCATTCTGCGCTCCGGTGCGGCTGCCAGCAGCGGAAGCTCCGGCCTTTCTGACGTGACGGACGGAAAACTCATATCAGTCGGTACTGTGCTTACGGCGAACCATCTGTGCATGGTGGGGACCGACGGAGACGGAGTCAAGGCAAGTTCCGCCGTAACGCTCCTAGTAAGAGGCGACTATTCCATTTCATAAAAAAATGTCACCGTAAAGCAGTTATCTTTACGGTGACATTTTTTATGAAATTGTCTGTTACATCTGCGTACCGTATTTTTGCTTGACCTGCTGGAGCTGCTGCTGATCGGCTGGCGCAACGGCGTACCAGCCCTTTGAGCTCATTTCGTTAAAGATGTCGGCCTGTATTCGGTGTTCGTCGTCGAGAATGTTTAAAAAAGCGCTGCGTAGCTGTTCGGAGACACATTCGCCCGCGTAAGTGTTGTAGTTTGTTGTGGTGTACTTCTCGCTGGAAAGGCAGTCCTGTAGGATGTCCTTTTCAGTCATCGTTTTCTGTCCGGCAGTTCCTGTATTTGACGTGCTCTGGTTCGTATTCTGACCTTGACCCTGCATAAATCGCTCCTCCTTTTACTGTAAGAATGAAATCAGCGTGTTGTAGTGTGCGCGGTGTTTTCCCGCAAAGTTTCTCAAATCCTGCTGAATCTTTGTGTCGTTACACATACTAGCCATTGACTCAAACTTTTTGACAAGGTTCTGCTCACCGCTTATCTGCTCCTCAAGAGCAGTAAGTTCCTTTGCTGTGAGATTTGCCATGCTGTACCTCCTTTTTATTTCGGACATTGAGTAGCACCGAAAAACAGCTGAAGCATATACAGCGGATGAATCACCGCAGCATACTTTGGCGCTGAAAGTGCCTTCATCAGTCCGTTTTCGACTGTTTTCGATGCAAAGTTAGTATTTCGCGGTAATATGAAAATATTCGGAGTCCCGACAAAAAGTCAGAACTCCGAAATTGACTTGCCTTGTTTGATTTTGCAGACAAGGTAAATATTGTCTAATATAATAATCTGATCGACAAACCGTATGGCTTCGGTGTCCGGAATAGAATAGGCTATTTCTTCCGGTACAGCAAGCAGGCGCACATCGTTATCATGAGCGATAAAAGCGCCCGTTATGTAGCTGCAGGCTTTCTTTTCACGAAGCCCGGAAAAGAGCGAACACGGGACGGCACAGGGACGCCATTCAAGCTCACAAATGTCAGTAGGTGGAAACAAAGATTCACCGGGAGGCGGTTTGTTATCCTCGGATGGAGTGGAGGCCACAACATTTGCCTCACATATTGAGGCAAGTGGGGAATCATCTTCTATACTCGGAGAAACTTCCCATTCCGGTTTTATTTCATGCGCTGGCACACTGTATTCCAGTTCGCCGCTCTGTCCGGCATAGTTGATTTTTGTGGGAAACTCCCTCAGAGAGGATCGGCTTAACTTGCGGTTTAGCTTAAGCATATCTCCGAAGGGCTCCATAATTCCGAGATAGCCCTCCCTGCCTTCACCGTAAACGGAGAGCCTGACGATTTCTTTTCGCGGCTCGCATTTTGCCTCAAAGCTCCAGAACAGGCCTTCGCGTGTAACCGTCAATTCGCCGGATGTTTCACCGTCGAGTATAATGGGATAATTCCCCGTTATTTCAATATCCATATGACCTCCTAAAACGTCAGCGCTCCTAACCTCATCTGTTTGATTATATGAGTGCTGTGTCGGCTTATGATAACAAATTCGCTTTAAAATAGCATACGAAGGTGTTAAAATCGGAATATGGGCAAATCGGACGCTATGCGGACAGGCAGAAATTATAAAATCGGGAGAAAAACACTATGAACACCAGCGACCTGATTATCAAAAAAAGAAGTGGCGGAGAGCTTTCCGAAGCGGAGTATTCCTATCTTATAAAAAACTATGTTGCGGGAAGCATTCCCGATTATCAGATGTCGGCATTCCTGATGGCTGTCTATTTCCGTGGCATGACGGAACGGGAAACGCTTTTTCTGTCAAATGAGATGATAAAAAGCGGGGACACGCTTGATTTGAGCGCCATAGAGGGCATCAAAGCCGATAAGCACTCGACGGGAGGCGTCGGGGACAAGACCTCTCTTGTGCTCTGCCCGATGCTCGCTTCGGTCGGAATAAAAATCGCGAAGATGTCCGGTAGGGGGCTGGGGCATACAGGCGGAACCATTGATAAACTCGAAAGCTTTCCGGGACTGACGACTTCAATTGACGGGGACAGGTTTATAAAACAGGCGAAAGAGATTGGGCTTGTCATTGCGGGGCAGACGGCACATCTTGTGCCCGCGGATAAAAAGCTCTATGCACTTCGTGACGTTACCGGAACGGTTGATATACTTCCGCTTATAGTGAGCAGCATAATGAGCAAGAAGCTCGCGTCAGGCGCGGATATAATCGTGCTCGACGTACAAACGGGACGCGGCGCTTTTATGAAGCGTGAAGAGGATGCCTTCGAGCTTGCGCGGCAAATGG
>JASDTK010000101.1:0-4418 GCA_041891555.1 Oscillospiraceae bacterium | reverse complement strand
AGCGGCACATCCGAGATGCACCATCACCAGCACCGACAGAACAGGTAAAACTGCGAAACCTGTGAAAATTTCAGAAAATCAGCCAAGAGCTTCGGGGACTTCCTAAAGGATGTTTTCGACAAAGGCAATCATAACTGCCTGTTGGTACACAGAAAGAACGATAAGCTGATCGAGCTGCCTGTTACGGCTTTTGTAATCCTGCTCGTGTTCTGCTTCTGGGTCGTTATACCGCTTATGGTTGTGGGCCTCTTCCTCGGCTGCCGCTATTCTTTTTCAGGTAATGAGCTTGGCCGCGACAGCGTGAATAACGCGATGGGCAAGGCGAGCGACATCGCCGACAACATCAAGAGCGAGTTTAACAAGGGGAACTGATTAATAATTTTTGAAAGCTGCGCGAAAACGGACATCGAAGGAGAATTTTAATGGCCTCAAGAATACTGATAATCGAAGACGAGGAAAAGATTGCCCGCTTTCTGGAGCTGGAGCTTACCCATGAGGGCTACGAAGTAGCCAAATCCGCGGGCGGGCGCGAGGGGCTTGACCTCGCGCTCGAGGGCGGTTATGACATGATACTACTCGACATCATGCTCCCGGGGCTGAACGGGCTTGAGGTCATCAGACGCCTCCGAAAAAGCTCCGAAGTGCCGGTTATTATGCTGACGGCTAGAGACGCCGTCATGGACAAGGTTTCGGGACTCGATATGGGCGCCAATGACTACGTTACAAAGCCTTTTGCAATCGAGGAGCTTCTTGCCCGTATCCGCGTGCTAATAAGAAACAGGGAAAGCAGCGAGAGTATTGAAAACAGAAAAGTGCTGACCTGGGGCAGACTGACGTTAGACAGCGCAAGCCATACGGTTGAATATAACGGAGAAGTTATTGACCTCACAAAACGTGAATTTACGATGCTCGAGCTGATGTTGCTCAATAAAAACATTGTTTTAACCCGCGAAACCTTTTTGGAACGGGTCTGGGGCTATGACTATATGGGAGAAACGAACGTGGTGGACGTCTATGTACGATATCTGCGTTCCAAAATCGATGATGTTTACGGGATAAACATGATACGAACCGTGCGCGGGATAGGGTATGTGATAAAGGACGAGGTCAAATGACGACAGAAACAAAAACCGCCGAACCGAAAAAAAAGTCCGACAAGGCGCTTTCCACAACTGCGAGACTTCAGGATCTGCAGATTCGGAGAGTCAAAACGGCATTGTTTTTCTCCGGGCTTTTCACGCTTATTCTTCTAATAGCGGGCTTCTGCTACATACATGACAGCGAGTATCTGGGCCTGCACGATCCGATAACGGTTTGGAATGCGCTGGGAAGAAATATACACTTCACAAAATCGGGCATATTCATATTCCCGAATGTCAGCTATGTTATTTCAGCCGTCGGCAGAGCACCGCAGGTAATAGATGCGACAGCCTATTTCTACGTTACAATAGTTGCTGTTATACTGATCTCACTATTTAACGCGCTCGTATCACTTTTCGCGAAGCTCGTATCGAAGCCCCAGATTTCAAAGCAGCTGCAGCCATTATATAACATGGCGCAGACAGCGCTCAAGCTTTCAAGTGAAGCCGACCCGATTTCTATGCGCAAGGGTGTCCCTCCCGGAGCGGACAGCTATGACGAAAAGCAGATACACAACCTTGAAAGCGCGATAGACAGCATAAGGGCGGACGCGCCGGATGCCGAACTCCATACGGGTGACAGGGACCTTCAGGGGCTTGAGGACGCGATAAACAGCCTGATTAAACGCACAAGAGACAGCTACAGCCAGCAGATTCGATTTGTATCGGATGCTTCCCACGAGCTGCGTACCCCGATTGCTGTCGTTAAGGGCTATACCGATATGCTTGACCGCTGGGGAAAAAAGGACGAGAAGATTCTGGACGAATCAATCGCGGCTATTAAAACCGAAACAGACAACATGAATAAGCTCGTAGAACAGCTGTTGTTCCTTGCAAGAGGAGACAGCGGCAAAACAAAGCTGAAGTTTGAGAGATTCTCGCTCTCGGATATGATACGCGAGGTATATGAAGAATCGCTGATGATAGACCAGAATCATAAATGGGATATTTCCGCGAGAGATGAGGTCACGGCCTTCGGAGATATCGCGATGCTCAAGCAGGCGACGCGCATACTCGTCGACAACGCCGCGAAATACACGCCAGAGGGCGAAACCATTAATCTCAAGGCGGTGACCGACAAGTCAGGAGCGCCGACAATTATCGTTCAGGACAACGGAATAGGCATCGCCGGGCAGGACATGTCACACATTTTTGACAGATTCTATCGCTCAGATCCCGCAAGAAACAGACAGCAGGGCGGAACGGGACTGGGACTTTCAATAGCAAAGTGGATAGTGGACAGGCACAACGGCTTTTTCGAGGTTGTCAGCCGAGAGGATATTGGCACAAGAATCAGCATACATCTTCCGCTTGTTAAGACGGAACAAATACAGATGTGAACGGATTTTTCGTCCATAATTAACAATTTATATTTTGAAAAGCGTATGTTATTATAAGGCAGGAAGATTGAATCCCACTCTCCCTGCCTTTTGAAATATAAAAAAACCGGAGGATCAGCGCCTATGGATTGGGCTTCTTTGAAAGAAAGCTGCAATAACTGCAAAAGATGCGCGCTATGGGAAACCAGGACCAATGTCGTGTTCGGAGCAGGAAACGAAAATGCCGAGGTTCTCTTTATCGGCGAGGGTCCCGGCGAACAGGAGGATCTCTCGGGCCAGCCCTTTGTCGGACGCGCCGGCAAGCTTCTTGACGATATGCTTTCGATAATCGACCTTGACAGGACGAATATTTATATTGCAAATATGGTCAAGTGCCGCCCGCCCCATAATCGTGACCCGCTCGGCATCGAAAAGGACGAGTGTATCTCATGGCTTCGAGCGCAGACAAAGCTCATTAACCCCAAAATTATTGTATGTCTGGGAAGAATTTCGGCTATGTCGATTATCAGAGAAGATTTCAAAATATCACTTGAGCATGGACAATGGACGGAAAAAAACGGAATAAAAATGACTGCTATATATCATCCCGCCGCGCTGCTCCGGGATCCGCGCCGCAGACCGGAAACCTTTGACGACCTTAAGGAAATTCAGCGCGTAATCAAAGAAGTTTGCGAACATACGTATACTTAATATATTCCGTAGCCAGAGAAAACGAGAAAAAAACGAATTTTGTTGAAATAAATTTTTTATTTAATACTTTTGAAACAAGAATTCAGTTTTTTTTGTAACATCTCTTTGTTATTATAAAGATGCAAGAGACAGTTGAACTTTTTCGTTTTCTCCTCATCCCATAAGTAATCGGCAAACGGAATGTCGCTCCGTTTGCCGAAACTTTTTTTATGCGGAACAAAAGACATGTATTTTTCCGTCTAAATTGTCAAGAACATGATTAGACAGAAAAATAAGCCTGAGGAGGACTAATATGCGAATAGCTCAGTTTTCCGATTCCTTTCTGCCGATAGTCGACGGCGTCGGCAGAGTAGTATATAACTATGCAAATAATATTGCAGATAAAGGGCATCAGTGCTATGTAATCGCCCCAATGACGGATACCGGCTTCCGGGGAGGCTATAAATTTGATCTGGTCGACTACCAGAGCGTTAAGCTCAAAAACCGCCAGTACAAATTCGGTGTTCCGCTAATGGATACGCATTTTATGGCGAGAATGAATAAAATCGAGCTGGATATAATCCATGCTCACAGTCCGGTCGCGGCCGGACAATCCGCAATTCTCTATGCGCAAAAGCGAGGCGTTCCGCTTGTAGGAACCTTCCACTCCAAATACAAAGAAGATATTCTTGACGCTACCGGTATAAACATGGTTGCTGAGGTCGGAGCGAAGCTGGTTGCGGATTTTTATGATAAGTGCGACGAGGTCTGGACGGTCAGCGAGTCGGCGGCGGAAACGCTTCACGGCTACGGTTATAAAAAACGGATCGTTATTATGCCGAACGGAACGGACGCGCCTGTGATTGACATTAAGGACAGGCAGAAGGCCACAGAAGCCTTCGGACTCGGCAATGAGACCGTTTTTCTTTTTGTCGGACAGCAGGACTGGAAGAAAAATATTGAAAGAATACTGCTCGCAGCACAGGAAATTAAAAGAAGGGAGTTCCCGTTTAAGCTTGTCATGGCCGGGATGGGTCCTCACGCCGACGAGATAAGAAAAAGAGCGTCGTATCTCGGGCTTGACGACAATATGGTGTATACGGGTCACATTTCTGACAGCTCGATGCTTGCTGGGCTGTATCAGTGCGCGGATTTGTTCGTTTTCCCGTCGCTGTACGATACGGCGGGACTCGTCGTGCTTGAGGCGGCGACTTTTGGAACGCCATCTGTTGTAGTTCGGGGAAGCAGCGCGGCGGAAGTGATAAAAGAC
>JASDTK010000100.1:2747-4486 GCA_041891555.1 Oscillospiraceae bacterium | reverse complement strand
CTCCCGTAAAGGATTTCACTTCTTCCAGCTCACAGCGTTCGGCAAATAATGAAAGCGCGTCCCTTCTGGTTCTGCCCATCGAGATTTCCCGATATGTAACGGTAAGCTCCTCAATCAAAGGTCCTTCGAAATGTCCGATGACCATTAAAAGCGCCTGTTCAAAGCCGAGACCGGCCTCGACGTTGACGCTGAGAAGATCGAGGACGTCGGGAAGCTGCTGCTCCATGGAGGCTCGCCTTGCGGAAATTCTGAGCGAAAGATTGAGGCGCAGTGCAACGAAGCCCGCATATGCCCCCAGCAGCGCGCCGAAAGAGGCGCGGTAGCCAAGTCCCAGATAAACGGAAAACAGGGTGGCAATTCCGGCGGCTCCCGCAATGACGAAAATCCTTATTATGGAATACTCGTCCACGCTCATGCTGATTCCCGCCCGCCGCAGCGATTTTTTTAGTTTTTCCGACTGCTGCTTTCCCGATTCCGATTTAAAGAGTTTTCCCTTGGGCGCGTGCTTTGCGAGCTTTGCCGAAAAGGATTTTAATATCGGTATAACAACGCGCACATACAGCGACTTGGACATATCCTCGTCATAGACGCCGGCGTATTTCGCGTCGCTGTTCATAATATCCGAGACCCTCTTTCGTACGCGGTCCTCGCGCGCGCTGCCCGAGCCGTTTATCATGATTATTAGTGCAAATACAAATATACCAGCGCAGATCGCGGCATAAGCTTCCGTAAAAAAACACCTCCCATATGCGATTTGCAGTAAATGAGTTTAAATCCCTCCGCATATGGGAGGCAGCGGCAAGCGCCGCTTACACCGAGCTTTGGCAAACGGCACGCCAAATACTGTGGTTTTTTTGCGCGATAGCCTTAATACCTGATATCCACGATTTTTCTGATTGCGAGAAATCCCACGGCTTCAAGTATGACCGATGCCGCGAGCATGGCTTTGCCTATTCCGGTATCCGCAAAGGAATTAAAGTAATTCGGATTGAGCACCATCAATACCAGAATTATCAGAACCGGAAGCAACCCGATTATTATTCCCGAAAAGCGTCCGGAGGTCGTCAGTACGCGGACCTCGGATTTTATCTTCAGCCTGTCGCTCACAGTGTCCGATATGACCTCGATAATATCACTGAGATTTCCGCCGACCTGCGCCGAGATGAGGACCGCGGAGACCAGCAGATCGAGATCCTTGTTTCTGACCCTGTCAACCATATGCCGCAGCGACTCCTCCATACTGACGCCATAACGTATTTCCCGCAGAGTCTTTTCAAATTCCGTCGAAATTGGAGGCGGCATTTCTCTTGCTATGCTCTCCATGGCCTGCTGGAATGTAAATCCAGCCTTGATGCAGTTTCCCATAACAGAAAGAGATTCGCCTAGCTGCTTTGAAAAACCGTTCTCGCGTTTTTTCCTTGAGCGCTGTACGAGTATCGGGGGAACAGACAACCCGATTATTCCTATGCCCATCGCTGTGACAAGACTTCCGCTCATAAAAAACGCCGTAAGCGCGGGCAAAGTTGCTGATATCGCCCAGCCCACTATGAATTCGGTCGGACGCAGTCTGACCCCCGACATTGCAAGATAGGCAGCAAACTCTCTGCTGACCAGGCGGAGCCCGTGCTGCTTGGTTTTCTTCTTTCTGCGCTTTTCTTTCAGAACCTCAACCTGTATCTCGTCGATATCTGTTTTTTTAAAATATTCCGCGAGCCGCTTTCGCATGACGGCTTTCGGAC
>JASDTK010000100.1:0-2737 GCA_041891555.1 Oscillospiraceae bacterium | reverse complement strand
GAATAGACGAGAAGCCCGCCGAATATCGACAGTAAAACTTTTTCCATAAGCCCTCTCAGTTAAAAAACCATTCGTCCTTTACCGGAACGCCGTTTTCTGCGAGCTTTTCCATAAAGCTCGGGCGGATACCGGTGGATAGGAAGCTTCCCTTAAGTCTGCCGGAGGAATCCAGTCCCTCGGGCTTGTAGTAGAAGAGGTCCTGAAGAGTTACAACGTCCCCTTCCATACCGACAACCTCGGTGATGTTGATGATCTTTCTTGATCCGTCCCTCATACGCGCCTGCTGAACTATAATGTTCAGTGCCGAGGAGACCTGCTCTCTGATGGCCTTGACCGGAATTTCCATGCCTGACATGAGTACCATTGTTTCAAGTCTCGATATCAGATCGCGCGGGGTATTAGCGTGAGCGGTCGTGAGAGAGCCGTCGTGTCCCGTATTCATTGCCTGAAGCATATCCAGTGTTTCTCCGCTCCGCACCTCGCCGACAATTATCCGGTCGGGGCGCATACGCAGGGCGTTGCGCACAAGGTCTCTGATTGTAATCTGCCCCGCGTGCTCAAGATTCGGAGGTCTTGACTCCAGTGTTACGACATGGCCCTGTCGGAGCTGTATTTCCGCCGCGTCCTCAATTGTAACAATGCGCTCGTTGTCGGGTATAAAACCCGATAAAACGTTCAGCAGAGTAGTTTTTCCGCTTCCGGTGCCGCCCGAAACGATAATATTTGTCCTTCCCTTGACGCAGGCTTCCAGAAACGACATCATTTTCGCGGAAACGGAACCAAAACGTATCAGATCCGCGTCCGTAAACGGCGTCTTCGAGAATTTTCTTATGGTTATTGTCGGCCCTTTCAGCGCTAGCGGAGGGATTATCGCATTTATACGTGAGCCATCCGCCAGGCGCGCGTCCACCATAGGGCTTGCCTCATCCACGCGGCGCCCGACGCTTGACACGATGCGGCTCAGGACATTCATCAAGTGCTCGTTGTCCTTGAAAACAGCTGAGGACAGCTGAAGCTTCCCCTTCTTTTCCACATAGATGCTGTAAGGGCCGTTCACCATGATTTCCGTTATTTCAGGATCTGCAAGCAAAGGTTCGAGAGGTCCCAGTCCGACAACATTGTTATAAATATCCCTCACGAGCTTTGAGCGCTCGTTTCGGGGTATCGCACTTGCGTTGTCGTCCACAAGGCCTTCTATGGACTGCATTATATATTCTTCGCTGACGCCCTCGGCCTTACCTCTGGAGAAAACGTCCTGATTCACAAGCTCTATTATCTCGTTGTGGATTTTCTCCTTCAGGTCGGAATACTCGTCAATGTAAGAGGCGCCGGCCTTGCCCGTAAGCGTCTGCGCTTCCGGTGCCGCATTTTGCGAAATGCCCGCTTTTTTGTTTTCAATTCTTTCCAGCAAACCCATAATACGCTCCGTTCATGCGACAAATGCGGTAAATACGGCTACTGCGCTTTTCCTGATAGACGAGTTTTTCTGCCTTTTCCCTCAAGCCCCAGCTTCTTTTTTTGCTTCGGGCTTAAAGCGGCTATGTCCTCCGTCCCTTCGAGAAGCAGGGACGCAACCGAGGATACCGCCTGACTCAATTCTGTTTTCGGCGCGCCGGTAACAAAGGGTATACCGAGATTCAGGGCTGTTACGGCAACCTTGTAATCGCTAGGGATCTTCGCCCATATCGGGCAGTCGATGAGCTTTGATACGTCGTTGAGAGTAATCGCGCCTATGTTCACGGCTCTGTTGACCAGGATTTTGACCTTGTCAATCTGCTGAAGTGATTTCAATATATTGAGGCTCTGTTTCGAGTTTTTCAGTATCGATATGTCAAGTCCCGTCACGAACAGAATCATGGACGAGACCTCCAGCGCCGTTATCGTGACATCGGAAAAGGCCGGCGGCGTGTCTATTATCACATAGTCGTAATAGGTACGGAGCTGCCCCAGAATGCTCTGCACCCTTTCAGGCGAAACAAGCTCCGCGTATTCGGGACTTTTCGGCGAGCAGAGGACGTGCACTCCGCTGGAGTGGACGGTCATATAGCTCCT
Source organism: Oscillospiraceae bacterium (assembly GCA_041891555.1). Lineage (GTDB taxonomy): Bacteria > Bacillota > Clostridia > Oscillospirales > Oscillospiraceae > UBA2658. The sequence goes on along the minus strand of JASDTK010000100.1, from coordinate 685 downwards.
TATAAGGTCTATATTGAGGGCTGAAAGCTCCTGCGAAAGCTCGGAAATCGTATCGATGGGCTCGATATCCATAAAGATATTTGCGTCGCCGAACTGGAGATTTAAATCAACAAGGGCAACCTTTTTCCTGTTTTCTGCGAGCTTCACGGCAAGATTCACGGCCAATGTGGTTTTTCCGAGGCCGCCTTTCGCGCCGAAAACGGTAATCACCTTCGAAATCCACGACAGACTTTGCTTTCCGCTGAGCGACTCTATTCGGGCAGTCTCATTATGATAGACTGTTTTTACATAGTCGCAGAGCTCCTTTGAGGACTTGGGCCAGCCTATCACGTTGTGCGCGCCGACCGAAAGTGCGCTCTGCAAAAGCTCAACATCCAGCTGCTCGCAGAGCAGTATAACGTGGGAGCGCGGTCTCGAAAAGGTAATTCTCTCGGTAAGGCTCAGGACGTCATCGTCCCCAGTACCGTAGGACATTATTATGACATCCGGCGACAGGCCTTCGATACGCTCAAGAGCGTCAGTCCCTCCGGAGGATACTCCGACGACCGCGATTTCCTCATCTTCCGCCAGATTTTTGAGTGCCGCAAGAGTGCGCTCCAGCCTGCTTATCAGCAAAACACTAATCTTCATTTCCTTTACCCCGCCGCCATAACGTCGCCAAGCGTTACTCCCGGCTGTTTTGTTT
>JASDTK010000099.1:2985-4505 GCA_041891555.1 Oscillospiraceae bacterium | reverse complement strand
GCTATAAGCGCATTTCCGACGACCTTACCGGTATCGGGATCGTTGAAGTTTCCGATATAGTTGCCGCCAACATTAGCGCCAGTGACATCGGTGCCCGCATAGGAAGCAATCTCAACACACTCGGCCTTGGCGCCGAGCTTCGCGACAGCGTATTTCACGCCAGCTTCAAAGCCATACTGATAGTTGACATTGGAGGGATAAGCGATGCCGTTTACAACAGCGACCTTGCCGGTCTTGCTCTCCATTGCCGCGGCTATGCCTGCGAAGAAGCCGCTCTCCTGCTCCGCAAACTGCATTGCATAGATGTTGGGGACTTCAACGCTCTTGGTGGAGTCCGCGGGATCTGTGGGATAGGAGTCAACAAGGATGAAATATTTGTCGGGGTTTTCCTGGGCAATTGTCGAAATGCCGCCAAACTGGAAGCCTGGGCAGACGATAACGTCATAATCGGCGACTACGTTCTGGACAGCGGTCACGGCGTTAGCCATGTCGGGTTCCTGAACTGGAGTCACGGTTGCATCGGGATGAGTCTTAATGAATGCCTGAATACCGTCATAGTTGTTCTGGTTGAAAGAACCGTCGTCAACTCCGGAGGGGCTGGTTACGATAGCAATCTTGAGTCCGGCTGCCGCCGCAGAGGCTTCGGGAGATGCGGATGCGGGAACGTCTGTCGAGGATGCGGGCTTCTTCGCGCCGCAGGCCGCTAAGCTGAGAATCATAACGATTGCAAGGGAAAGTGCAAGAATCTTTTTCATTTTTTACCTCCACAATATCCATAGTATAATATGGTTTGACTTGCTGCATTTGAGCTAAATATTTAAACTCAAACATTATAAGCATTATAGTATATATTTGTATGATTTGCAAGCATATTGCTCTGTATTATGATAAGTCTTTAATCATTTTTCCTATCTAAAATCAAAACCAACTTTAAAAGCGCGGCTGGCAAAAGCCTTTTCCCAGTCTCTTACAGGATACAGTTCTATAGGCGGAAGCTCCAGAATTCCGCGGGAAAGAAGCCTGAGCGCGGGCTCAAAGGGGCCGCATCTGCTCCCTACTATCCTGACTTCATTTACGACGACAGCCGAGAGATTTGTTTCCGTATTTCCGGCATAGGTGCTCTTCAGGACTATGGTGCCTCTGCTTCGGACAAGCTTCATCGCGTTTTCAATGCCGCTGGGCGAGCCAGCGGCGTCGACGACAACTTCAAAGCGCCTGTCACAGGACACGGCGGTTTTTGCAAAGCTTCCGAAACGGCGCAGCTTGTCCTCATGCTTGCCCAAAACGGTAATTTCCGCGCCACTCAGCGCCAGTACCTGCACGATGAGAAAAGCAAGCCTGCCGTCGCCGATGACGCATATTTCCTCAGAAGGCCTGATGTGCACGGAATCTGGTATTTCGAGAGCGGCCGCCAGAGGCTCCGCGAAAACCGCGTGCTCGTCCGGCACATTGTCCGGCACCACATGGAGGGAGCGGGTCGCAATCGTCATATAGGGCGCAAAGCAGCCGTTCTGCCGCAC
>JASDTK010000099.1:0-2975 GCA_041891555.1 Oscillospiraceae bacterium | reverse complement strand
GCACTATGCCTATGCATCTCCTGTTTTCACAGTGCTTCTCCCTGCCGGTTTTGCAGTACACACACTCGCCGCAGCCCTCGTTGATTTCACCCACGACTCTCTTTCCGACCAGCTCGGGGTCATTCGATTTTTCAACCATTCCTACAAACTCATGCCCGAGTATACCCGAAAAATCCGGCTTGTAGCCCTTAATTATCTCTCTATCCGTATTGCATATCGCTGCCAGAGAAATTCGAATCAGACTCTCGTGCTCCTGCGGCTCCGGAATCTGAAGCTTATCCCTGAGAACAGCTTTTCCGTTATCAAAATACAAACCCTGCATAACTACACCTCACTTTTATAAAACGGAAGCTCTTTTTCCGGCGGCTCAATCCGTTTTGCTTGCATTATTATAGTAGCACAAAATCTTTTGCGAATCCATACTTGACTTAAGCGGATAATACTGCAATACTTGCATTGTTAAAGTAATATTATGCCACAGTCGCAAAGCGCTGTTGTGGTATATGCATTGAATTTGTGTAGTGACCACTTTCGGTTATTATACCATGAACGTTAGTTTATCCCGCAATATTTTTATCCTGATAAGGAGGATTCTATGGAAACGCTTAAATGCATCGAAACTAGAAGAAGCATAAGAAAATATACGGACAGGCCTGTCGAAACGGAGCTTATCGAACGGCTTGTTTCCGAAGCGCAAAACGCGCCCACATGGAAGAATTCGCAGACTACACGTTTCGTCGCCGTGACGGACAGAGCCGTTTTAAATGAAATCTGCTCCGCTCTGCCCTCTTTTAACTCCGCGGTAGTCAGTCAAAGCCCACTCCTCATCGCGATTTCAGCCGTGACAAAACGCAGCGGTTTTGAGCGTGACGGTACCCCAACGACCATTCTGGGCGAAGCCTACACATATTTTGACTGCGGAGCAACGGTTCAAACTCTCTGCCTCGCCGCCAACGATTTCGGTCTCGGAACCGTTATAATCGGAATTTTTGAGCCCGGAAAAATCAAGTCTCTGCTGAAGATACCCGACAGTGAAGACCTCGTCGTGCTCGTCGCCTGCGGCTATCCGGAATCCGACGCCTCCGCTCCGCAGCGCCGTCCGCTTGGCGATGGCCTCAGAATAATTTAGTTTTTGCCTCTATTTTTAATTAAAGCACGCGCCGCAAAATGTAAGCTTTGCGGCGCGTGCTTTTTTCGCATTTCAAGTATGAACGGAACTGTTCTTTAGCTCTCTAACGATTTGTATCGTGAAATTGCACATTTGGAATAGTGCTCCGCTTTAAAGAATTGCTGTATTATACAAATTTCTCTTTATTTTGTCAAAATCATGTGGTATTATACATTAGGCTGATTTTGGGTCAGCTATCACGTTGAAAGAGGGAGAAAATATGGATTCTAAATTGAAGGAGAAATACGGCCTGCCGGTAGCTATCGCAATGGTTATCGGAATTGTAATCGGCAGCGGCGTATTCTTCAAGGCGGAGAAGATTCTGAATGTCACCGGTGGTGACCAAAAGCTCGGCATCCTCGCATGGCTTATAGGCGGCGTTATAATGGTCGTCTGCGCCTATACCTTTGCGATTATGGCGACACGTTACAGCTATGTAAACGGTCTGGTCGATTATGCTGAAGTGACCTGCGGAAGCAAATACGCCTACCTGCTCGGCTGGTTCATGTCCACCATCTACTATCCGACTCTGACAAGCGTCCTTGCATGGGTCAGTGCTCGCTTCACCTGCGTTCTGCTCGGCTGGGATATCACCGGAGGCTCCTGTCTCGCGATTGCAGCATTTTATATGTGCGCAAGCTATGCGGTCAACGCGCTTTCACCTGTTCTTGCGGGCAAATTTCAAGTCACCGCAACAGTTATCAAAGTCATCCCGCTTATTCTCATGGGCGTCGTTGGTCTGATAGTCGGTCTAACCAACGGTATGACTGTTGAAAACTTTACACATGTTGTTACTCCCGTATCAAGCACCGGAAAGGCTCTGTTTACAGCAGTCGTTGCAACCGCCTTCGCCTATGAAGGCTGGATAATCGCAACCAGCATTAACGCCGAGCTCAAGGACGCGAAGAAAAATCTTCCGAAAGCTCTGACGATAGGAACAATTGCCGTTATCATCATCTATATTCTGTACTACATCGGTCTCACCGGCGGAGTTACGAACGAAGTCATGATGAAGGGCGGTCAGGACGGAGCAAAAATCGCGTTTGAAACCATCTTCTCCAAGGTAGGCGGCACCGCGCTCTTTGTTTTCGTTATCATCTCCTGCCTTGGCACGCTGAATGGTCTCATGCTCGGAAACACACGCGGTATGTATTCTCTCGCTGTCAGAAACGAAGGACCCAGACCCGATATGTTCAAGCAGGTAGATCCGACGACCAACATGCCCACGAACTCCTCCATACTCGGGCTTTTCCTCTGCGGCTTCTGGCTTCTCTACTTCTATGGAGCAAATCTTGTCGAGGTTTCCTGGTTCGGAAAGTTCTCGTTTGATACATCGGAGCTTCCGATTGTCACCATCTATTTCTCCTATATTCCTATATTCATCGCTATGATGATTAAGGAAAAGGAACTTGGCGCGTTCAAGCGCATCATTATGCCGATACTTGCTATCTGCGGCTGCATTTTCATGGTTTTTGCCGCCTGCTATACTTACAGGATGACTGTTGTTTATTATCTCATCATCTTTGCAGTAATTATGGCAGTCGGAGTGCTCTTCATTAAAAAGAAAGACGAGCCCGTAAAGGTTCCTCAGAAAAACGCGAAAAAGAAATAATAAGTTTCTGCTCAATAAAAATCCTCCGCATTAATGCGGAGGATTTTTATTGCAAATTTCTATTATTCTTCGGGGACTCTTATCTCTTTGATATAGAAATCCCTGCCGCTGAGGATATCGAAGCTTTTACTATGGCATTTGGAGCAAGTGCCGCGGCACTTCAGGACACTAAACACGGTTCCACACTCCCTGCAC
>JASDTK010000098.1:2670-4511 GCA_041891555.1 Oscillospiraceae bacterium | reverse complement strand
CAGTAAAGCTCCGTCGCTTCCAGCATGCAGCCCCCGCCAATCAGAACGGAAACTCTTGCTGCAAGCTCACTGCCCCTGATGCCGGACGGAAAAGCGATTATATCCACGCGGCAAGCGCAAAAGCACTGATATACCGCGTCGGCGCAGCACTCCGGCGCTCTAAGCTGCTCTGAATCCGGCAAAATGATTTCGGTAATTTTATTAAAGTTCAGTTTTTTGATGTTTTGCGTATCGCAAATGCCGCCCAGAACCCACAGCTCAACCAACTTGCCGTCATTTTGAGCAGCACACTGCCGAAGAAGCGAATTTGCGGTGGAAAGCTCGTCCGAAAAGCAAACAACAGCGATTTTCATCTTCTGCTCACCTCCGGATATGCCTCAAACAGCTTTGCGACTTTATCTTCGCAGGTTTCGCCCTCAATAAACACACAGTGACGCATCTTCTTTTCGCGGCTCAGCGAGCATAGCTCTGCGTCTCTGCCACCGGTGGCAGAAGTCTCCGGCAGTTCACGTATTTCCGCCGAAAGTGCTGAAACGGCTAGCTTTTGCTTGAGCGTCGCCATGCGCAAATACGGATTTACGCTGTTGCCTATTGCAAACAGGGCGGGAGCTTTTACTGCGCACCTGCGCACTCCGTTTCCCGTGTCACAAGTTACCCTTATTTTACCGTTGGTATATTGAAGCTCCGAAACATTGTTTATACAGGGAATTCCCAGTTTCTCCGCCAGATAATACGACGTGAGTCCGTTCGCTCCGTCCGCAGACTGGGTACCGGTTATGACCATATCATATTTAATGTTTCCGGCAAGCTCGCTGAGGATTCCCGAAAGCCTGTACGGAGAAAAAAACTGTTCCGCCGACAGCCTTCCCTGTATGATTCTCTCAACGCCCACGGCAAAAAGGTTTTTGAAAAAGGCTTCGTACTTCCCGTTTCCGATTGTAACCGCGGTAATGTGTACAGCTTCTCCCTGCTTTTCGGCGCTGTCCCTGATGCGAAGCGCGGTTTCAAGTCCGGCTTCGTCAAAGCAGCTTATGACTTTTTTCACATAGCTTAAGTCAACGCCGGAGCAATCCGCCGATGCCCAGTCGCGCTCCATGACAAGGTCAAGGTCGCTCACAATTTTAAAGCAGCAAAGAATATTCAACGCCCTTACCTCGTCAGTCCGTATTTCTTGCCTTTGCGGTCAGATATATGGTAGAGCGGCAGAAGCTTGTTAAACACCTTGTCGAACACCTCTTCGCTCATCTCGTCATAGAATTTGTGCACCTGCATATCGGGCTCGTAGCGGCTGCGCTCGTGTACCATCGCGGTGCAGGCCTCTTCGTAGTCCTTAAAATAGCCCAAGGCCTTGAACGCCACCATGGCGCTGCCGACGCCGCATGCCTCATGCGTCTGCGTGCGTACAACGGGAATTCCGAACATGTCCGCCGTAATCTGGCAGATTTCGGCGCTCTGAGAGCCGCCGCCCGCAACATAGAGCGTTTTTATCTTGGTTTTCGCGCGTTTCTCCATCTTTTTCATTCCGCTGTACAGACAATAATTAATGCCCTCAATGATTGCACGATAAACGTGAACCCTTGTGTGCACATCGGAAAACCCGATAATAGCGCCCTTCGCGAAGGGCATGTTCGTGTCGGCCGTAAAATAGGGCTGAAGCAAAAGCCCGTTGCAGCCCGCAGGAACCTCCTTAAGTCTCTCGTTGAGCAGTTCCTCGGGGGAAACCTTCAGTGCTTCCGCCTGCATAACCTCTTTAGCGGCAAATTCGCGTTTGAACCACGAAATGAGCCAGTAGCCGCGCAGAACCTCTTTTTCCGGATTCCAGCGTCCGTCAACTACGGAGC
>JASDTK010000098.1:0-2660 GCA_041891555.1 Oscillospiraceae bacterium | reverse complement strand
GTCGCAGTCGTCCCGAAGCTGATGGCGGCCTTGTCGTCGCTAATTACCGAAAGGCCCAGCGTCTCGCAGTTCTTGTCCGAGTCGGTTGCAATGAAAGGCGTACCTTCCGGTATTCCCGTCGCAAGCGAAGCCTCCGCGGTAATTCCGCCCAGCACGGTTTCGGGCTTCACGATTTCAAACCTCTGCGAGTTTTTCACGTTGAAAACACAGCTCGCGGGATTTGACTTAGTCATCCATGTGCGGGTTTTGTTATCGAAGGGAATGCGTCCGCAGCAGCTCGCGTCCGTATCGACTATTCTGCCGCAAAGCTTATAGTTCATATATCCCGAAAGGAGAATAAAATACTTCGTTTTGTCCCATATCTCCGGCTCATTTTCCTCAATCCAGTTGCAGAAGGAGGCCTTTCGCTGAAGCGTCACTGTGCTGTCCATATTTATCGCCTTAAAAAGGGCGCGCATATGAAGCGGCAGCTTTTTCTCGCACTTTGCCTGACGGTTGTCCAGCCAGACTATCGCGTCGCGCAGCGGCTTTCCGTTTTCGTCAAGGCAGATGTTGGTTGCGCGAATCGTCGCCACGGTCACCGCGATAATGTCCTTCCAGCGCTCGCCCGCCTGCTCCCTCAATCTGTTTGAACATTCACAGATAATTTCCCAGTAAAAATCCGGTCTTTGCTCCGCCCAGCCGGGGTTTAGGGAATAGTAAGGCTGTTCATATTGCTTCTGCGCTATATACAGGATGTTTCCGCGTGGATCGACAAGCCCCGCCCGGGCGCTCTGTGTGCCGATATCAAAGGTCAGTACCAAAGAGTTTTCCATAGTCAGCATCCCCATTTCTATATTTAGTATATATCAACATCGTCCGTCGCTACAAGGTCAACACCGAAATTCATGAAATTATTTACTATTACATCTCCGCATTTGAGCTTTGTTTTGACTGTAATTTTATTGATTTGCGTCATAGCGTTTTTCATCTCGCCCTTCGGAATCGCCCCTGTAATTCTCACAGGCAGAACCGGGCGCTCGGGAAATTCGGTTGCAACGGTGGTCGTAAGCGTTCTTTGGGGACACAGCAGCTCGCTTTTGGCGTATTCTTCCCCTTTGGGGCACTTGTTCCCCGTAACCGTGACTGCTCCGTCTGCTTCCTCAGCTCGGAGGGCACAGCCGTTGGGGCATACGATACATATCATATTTTTTGTCATCATTACGCCTCCCGCATTTCAAGCGAAATGTGCTCGCCTGCCTTGACCCTGCTGAAATCAACTTCAAGGCGCTCCATCTCTGGCGGCTTCAGCTTCATAAATTTTCTTTTAAATATGCTCTCCCCGTTGACCAGAACATTGACCTCGGTTTTGTCGCGTACCTCGCGGCTGCGGAAAAACAGCACTGTTTTTGAGGCATCGGAAGCAATGTCCAGCTTTTCGGGCACTGCGTAGGCAAAATTCCCGTCTGCTGTAATATCAACAAGCTCTCTTTTTTTTCCGCAATAGTCTGCCGCCGCGCTTCCTGCCGCGTCGCCGGATTCGGAAACATAGTCCACAAGGTCGTTGACATGCAGCGCATTTCCACACACGAACACGCCCTCCTGCGAGGTCTCGTAATTCTGGTCGCAGACCGGCCCTTTCGTTTTAGGGTCAAGCTTAATATTAAGAGTCTCGGCAAGCTCGTTTTCTGGAATAAGTCCGACGGAAAGTATAAGCGTGTCGCACTCGATAATCTGCTCCGTGCCCGCCATCGGCTGCATTTTTTCATCGACCTTTGCGATTTCAACCGCGTTTAGGCGGCTTTCACCGAAAAGGCGCGTGACCGTATGGCTGACATGGAGCGGAATATTGAAATCGTCAAGGCACTGCGCAATATTGCGTGTGAGTCCGCTGGGCGTGGGCTTCACCTCATATACGCCTATAACCTCCGCGCCCTCAAGCGTCAGGCGGCGCGCCATGATAAGTCCGATATCGCCGCTGCCCAGAATCACGCATTTTTTCGCAGGCATTTCGCCCAGTATGTTAAGGTAATACTGCGCGCTTCCCGCCGTGAAAACTCCCGCAGGACGGGTGCCGTGAATGCTGACCTGCTTTGCCGTACGCTCGCGGCAGCCTGTGGAAAGAACGAGGGCAGTACTCGTGACTGTCCGAACACCTGCGCTGCTGACAAGCGTGATGTGAAAAATATCATCCTTTTTTTCTATGCGGGTTACGAAGGTCAGAAGCGAAACTTCGACCCCAGATGCTTTGACTTCATTTATATAGCGGTTTGCGTATTCACAGCCTGAGAGCTTTTCTCCGAAACGGATGAGTCCGAAGCCGTCATGTATGCACTGGTTTAAAATTCCGCCCATGCGCGCGGCGCGCTCAACCAAAAGCACGCGTTTGCCCTTTTTTTCGGCGGCAAGCGACGCCGCAAGTCCCGCAGGTCCCGCTCCGATAACGGCTACGTCGAAATCAGTCATTCCTGTCGCCTCCCTTGCTCTTTCCAAACAGAATCCTGCTTTCTTTATCCGCCTTGCAGACTTCTTCAAGCGGAATGCCTTTCTGCTCGGAGATGATTTTGGCTACGTTCGGGCCGCAGAAACCGCCCTGACATCTGCCCATACCCGGGCGGCAGCGTTTCTTTACGCCGTCCACGGTTTCGCAGGGTACGCTGCGGCTGAGCGCGTCGATTATT
>JASDTK010000097.1:3315-4530 GCA_041891555.1 Oscillospiraceae bacterium | reverse complement strand
CTGCCTGATAGCCGCCTACCCGCTCGGGCTGTACCGCCGCCGACTGAAGTAAACCGAACAGGTCCTTTCCCAGTACGCCTCCAATTGCCGCGCCGACGGCAAGTGGAGTACCAGTTTTAAAGTCCACCAGACTTTCCTTAGCAGCCAGTGCTTTGACAACTGAGTAAGAGGACATGCTCAGCACCATACACCCCGACATGAAGCTGATTGTGGCTACCGAGGCTATGGACAGACTGTCCAAAATCGGTTTAACAATTACTCCACCACCTATACCACAGATGGCCCCAACGACGCTTGCTAGGAAGCTGACAAGCAGCAAAATTATGTTCATGAAATATACTTCCCTTATACACAGGGAGACGGCGTACTTCGGTACAACTCCGTCTCCCTGCAAAGTTTCCGTTTTCGACATCTCATAGTTTGCTTCTTAACTAAGCGCCGACTGCAATGCCAAAGCTTGATAAGCTTAGCCGCAACATGAGTGACCGATGGAATCATTCCTGAAGGTGCTGTTTTGGCTAGGGTCTTTCATACACAAATGTACCGCTGCGGTCGTATACGTCTGCGGAAGAGCCAAAATGTTGGGGTTCTCTCCGACGAATTTGCGTTTTGCATCCTCCAGAGCCTCTTCAAAGTTAGCGCGGGTCTTTAGACCCATTCCGCGGGCGATGCCCGGTTCTCTTGCACCTACGATGTATATTGCGCTGGTATTCATCTCTGCGATATGACCGCAGCTCATCATCGAAAAACCGTGGAACGGGTGGAACGCGTTAGCGAACCGGTACTTACGGATATACTCCTCTTTTGTGGCGAAATACTCGCCGTATCGATCCATATCAGGGAGAACCTGCATATAGTCGTGATGAAACAGTTCAAACAACTCCCGCATATAAGGCCAGCGCTCATCGTGGAAATAGCCGTCACATATGCTGGAGACGATAAAGACACAGTGATCGGATAAAATGCGCTTGTGCCGAATAACCTGAGCCGACAAAGCCTGCATCATCTGGATTGGGTTAGTACCCATACCGTTTCCGTAGTGGAAGTCGACAGGCATACCAAACATAACAACATCGTATTTTTTTTCAGCCCAGTGTACATAGGTACGTTTGTCGGCAGTCTTCCAACTCACAGGCTGCATTTCCTTTGCCCATCCCGAGTTAATCTCAATCTGGCGGCTGTACGTGTCCAACACCGCATCACAGCAGAAGAACT
>JASDTK010000097.1:0-3305 GCA_041891555.1 Oscillospiraceae bacterium | reverse complement strand
GCGCATCTCACTATTGGTGGAAACCGGCACAAAATCGGGTCGGTGCATTACCTTTGGCACATGGTGTGCCGCAATACTGCGCCAATGACTTATACCTGTCGAGCAGTGCTTATACCCTCCGGAGTATCCACCGTAAGGATTGCCCTGAGTGTGTCCGACAAGAATAGCTATGTCAGCATCGTAAACATATTTGTTTATGATGACATGGTCGCCGCTGCTCGTATAGCCAAGATCCACAAGGTGCTCATAGTCTTCCGAGTCGTGGCTTGTGATCTGATCGGATAAGTAAAACTCGGAGAAAATATCGTTACCCAAAATGGTTTTCATCTCCGGTACAGTTGCTCGGGGATGCAGGCCGTTGGAGAACAGAAGAAGAACATCCTTTTTCTCCACACCCACACTGTATAGCTCATCCAGACAGGCCCGAATGGCAACCTTTCGGTGGCTTGTAGACTGATTGCCGCCCTTTATTATATCCGGGATTATAATAACAACGGTACTACCCTTGTGAGCAAGCTCCGTCAAAGCGGGCATACCAATGGGGTTGCGGATACTTTTTAAAGTGGCGGCATACAAGCTGTCCCAGTCCTGCGGAAGGCACTCGGGGTCCGGCACTGTGGTGCCGGGCACGAATACGTCGGTGGTGTCCGGCAGCTGGGCGATCATTCGGCCCTGGCCATATTCAAATTCCAGTTTCATCATTATTAATCCTTTGTTGAATTTCCTTGGTGACAACCCAGTCAACTCCGATGCCGCATACATCAGGCACCACTACATCACCGATGTTTTTCGGGGCGCTCAGCCGGACATTCTTCAGCAGATCCATCACCTCGCGTATTCTGGCTTTCGGTACAGCACCCGAGGTCTTGACCGGACAGCAGGGATGTGCCGCGCATTTAATGCACACAACGCTTGTCAGCACGCGGGTCGGGTCAGTAAGTTCCTTCCTGCCGTAAGCCTCGCCACGGGAACAGCCGAAGTTTGTCACCTGATAACCGTTCTCTTCATCCACCTTCAGATGGCAGCCCTTAGGGCAAATAACACAAATCAATTCGGTCATCTCTTACGCCTCCTTGCCAATCGCAAGCTCCACGGTCAGTTCGTTGCCTGACACCTTATCCAAAACAACAGCGGGGATAGTAATCTTCTCCATCTCTCCCGGAGCCAGGTGTTCTCTCTTGAATTTGCAAAGCACCGTTTTACCGTCCAGAACCTTGATGGTACCTCCGTTATAGACATTATTGACCCGGAAGAAGACCTCCGCAAACTTGTCTACTTTGGCTGTGCGTATCTTCTGGGGCACGGTGTAATTTACTCTGGTGCCGTTTTTCAGACTCAGTACTCGGCCAGTCTCACCATCACCGCTGGTTTTCACATATTCAGCGGCAGCCATACCGGCCTTCTGGCTTTCGGCAGTGACAAAATCGACAAGATCATGAACATGCACCACATTTCCGCAGCTGAACACGCCCTGCGTTTCCGTCTCCATATTTTCGTATACAAATGCGCCGTTGGTATGCCGGTCAATGGGAATACCGGCGGCGCGCGTAAGCTCGTTTTCGGGAATCAGCCCCACGCTTAGAAGCACAGTGTCGCAGTCGAAGACTGTCTCTGTACCCGGTATGGGCTTTTTGTCTGGTCCGACTTCCGAGATTACTACCTGTTCCACTCTTTGCTTCCCGATAATGTTAGTAATTGTGTGGGACAGATAAAGCGGAATGTCATAATCGTTCAGACACTGAACAATGTTGCGGTTAAGGCCATTGGAATAGGGGCATAGCTCTACGCAGGCCAGAACCTTTGCGCCCTCGAGCGTCATTCGCCGGGCCATGATGAGACCTATATCGCCCGAGCCGAGAATTACCACGCGCTTGCCGACCATCCAACCCTCCACGTTTATGTAACGCTGGGCGGTACCGGCGGTGAATATGCCGGCAGGTCGGTCACCCGGTATGCCGATGGCTCCGCGGGTACGCTCCCTGCAGCCCATGGCCAGTATAATTGCTCCGGCATGAACTTCCAGCAATCCCTCGGAGGAATTTACTGCAAATACCGTCTTGCTCTCTACAGAAAGGACCATTGTATCAAGCATAAGCTCCACACCGAGCTCAGCCGCTTTTTTGATAAATCGAGTCGCATACTCGGGACCGGTCAGTTCTTCCTTAAAATAGTGGAGTCCAAAGCCGTTATGTATGCACTGGTTCAGGATGCCTCCGGGCTCCTTGTCTCTTTCTATCACCAGCACTCTTTCGGCACCGTTTTCCTTTGCTGCACAGGCAGCCGCGAGACCTGCGGGGCCTCCGCCTACAACAACGATGTCATATTTAAGTTTCAAGGTCATCCGCCTCCTTGATTGGCGATGTGAGTAAAAAAGTCCCCTGCTCATCCATCAGTATTTCTTTAGGCGAAACACCCAGTTCTCGAGCCAGAATCTCATGGACACGGGGTCCGCAGAAGCCGCCCTGACAGCGACCCATGCCAGCATTGCACCTACGCTTGATGGCGTCAACGGTACGGGGTTGGATTGGTCTATGTATAGCCTCTACGATCTCGCCCTCGGTTACAGTTTCGCAGCGGCAGATTACGCGTCCATACAGAGGGTTTTGTTCGATAACCCGCTGCTTCTCCTCCATGCTCAATTCACGGAACTTGATCCGTGTTCGCCTGTCGATATAGGTATTCTTTTCATTCAAAACAAGGCCGCAGTCATGTAGTATTTTTGCGCCCTCTTTAGCAATGGCGGGGACGCTTGACAGGCCGGGGCTCTTGATTCCAGCGAGATTGATAAAGTGCGGGCAGATTTGGGATTCCCCGATGACAAAATCCGGAACCTGAGTATTGGGTCTTACACCCGCGTACTCATGGATTATCTGACGAAAATCGATTCCGGGTACGGAACGGTGGCCATGATTCTGAAGTTCCTCCAGCATAGGGGAAACCGTGGCTACACAGTCGCCGTTTTCTACAACATATGAATCCGGTCCCACAATCAGGTTGCCGTGCACGGTAGGTGCCACCAAAACGCCCTTGAAACCGTGTTCGTCCGGGCACGGGAAAACCACCGAGTTAATTATCTTGCCCTGATCCTTGTCCAGCACATAGTACTGACCGCAGAAGTTCGTCTGCTTCAGGTCATTTCCTCCGACAAGTCGATAAACGTCCGCTGAGAATGCGCCGCCCGCATTGATTACATATTCAGCTTCATACACGCCCGTTCCGGTCGTTACCTTAAAGCACCCGTTCGGTAATTTTTCAATGGCTGTGACAGGACTGTTCAGTTTTACCTCGGCGCCATTTCTTACGGC
>JASDTK010000096.1:0-4543 GCA_041891555.1 Oscillospiraceae bacterium | reverse complement strand
GCTTTTGCTTCTCATATCCGGCAGAGATATTCCCGAACAGGGACGGCAGGATATTAAGGCTGTCCAAAGGCGTCTGCGTTAGGGGCTCGACCGGTCTCGTTATCGGGCAGGAACTGAAAAAGAAGCTGTACGAGAAGGGTGTTGCAAAGGACTTCCATATTGTTCTGCTGAACGACACTGTCGCAAGCATGATGGGAGGGGCGGCAGAATTCCCGGTTTCGGGCTTTGACGGCATTTGCGGCCTCATACTCGGCACAGGCTTCAACACCTGCTATACCGAGAGGGGAGAGAAGCTGACAAAGCTGCTTAACGCCTCCGATATGACAATCAACACCGAGTCTGCCTATTTTTCCAAAACTGTCCGCGGGAAAGCGGACGAGATGACAGACATGATGTCTGAGAATCCGGGCGTTGCTTTATACGAAAAGATGATTTCGGGCGCGTATCTGGGCAAGGTGATAACGAATACGGCGATTCTGGCGGCTCGAGAAGGACTTCTTTCTGAGGGCTTTGCGTGTGTTGAGCCGGCTTTTGCGCTTCCGGAGTTCGACGACTTCCTGCGCGGCAAAGAAAACCGCGTCAAAACGCTTTGTCAGGGCTCGGATACCGAGGCGCTTAGAGAGATAATCGACAAATGCTTTGAAAGAGCGGCGAAGCTCACCTGTGTCAACATAGCGGCACTATGCCTGCAGTGCGACGGAGGAAAACAGGCGTCACGCCCCTTCTGCGTTGTGGCGGAGGGTTCGACCTTTTATAAATCCCTGCTTATGAGGGAAAAGCTCGATATATTTGTGAAGGAATACATTGAAGGCAGGCTTTCCCGTCACGTCGTTTTCAGAGGAGCCGATAATCTTACTCTTACGGGCGCAGCGCTGGCCGCGCTTATCAACTGAGGTTCGAGCTGTTTACATTTTGCCTGTGATGTGATAAAATACCATCTCAGCTGATTTGGATTAAGCGGACGAACATAACAGATGATATGAGGATGAACTATATATGCTTGAAAAACTCAAGGCGATTGAGGAAAAATATTCGGAAATTGAAAAACGCATGACTATGCCGGAGGTCTATACGGACGTCGCGGCTTACGCGAAGCTTGCCAAGGAACAAAAGGAGCTTGCAACCGTAGTCGAGACCTACCGACAATACCGCAAGTTTGCGGACACGGCGGAGGAAGCAAAAAAGCTCCTTGAAAACGGAGTTGACGACCCGGAGTTCAAGGACATGCTCCGCGAAGAGATTGAGGACGCGAAGGACCGGATGGAAGCCCTGGAGGGCGAGCTTAAAATACTCCTTCTGCCCAAGGACCCGAACGACAGCAGAAACGTCATCGTCGAAATACGAGGAGGCGCTGGCGGAGAAGAGGCGGCGCTCTTTGCGAGTAGTCTCTATCGCATGTATTCCATGTATGCCGAGTCCAAGCGCTGGAACACCGAAATTAACTACGTTTACGAAACCGAAATCGGCGGTATTAAGGAAGTCAGCTTTGTTATCGAGGGCGAGGGCGCTTATTCGCGCCTCAAATTCGAGAGCGGAGTCCACAGGGTTCAGCGCGTGCCTGATACGGAATCTTCGGGCCGCATCCACACGAGTACTGTTACAGTCGCGGTCCTTCCGGAAATTGACGAGGTGGAGTTTGCGATAAATCCAAGCGACCTTAAGATTGACACCTATCGCTCCAGCGGAGCGGGCGGTCAGCACATCAACAAGACCGAGAGCGCGATACGCATAACTCACCTGCCGACAGGTACGGTTGTTGAGTGCCAGGATGAGCGCAGTCAGTATAAAAACAAAGACCGCGCGATGAAAATTCTCGCTTCGCGCCTTTATGAGGCTGAACAGCAAAAGCAGAATGCGGCGCTTGCGGCAGAGCGCAAAAGTCAGGTCGGAACAGGTGACCGCTCCGAGCGCATTCGCACTTATAACTTTCCGCAGGGACGCGTGACCGATCACCGCATCGGGCTGACGCTTTACAAAATCGAGCAAATTATGAACGGCGACCTGGACGAAATAGTGGACGCCCTTGTGACTGCGGATCAGGCGGAAAGACTCAAAACTTCGACAGGCGAATAAACGGAGATGCAAAATGGAAACACAGGAGCTGAGCGGCAGGATTTCTGAGGCCGCACAAATTCTGAAAACGGGCGGCCTGGTTGCCGTTCCTACTGAAACAGTTTATGGACTGGCGGCAAACGGCTTTCTCGAAAATGCCGTTTCAAAAATATACGAAGTCAAGGGCAGGCCGGAAAACAAGCCCTTGAGCCTTATGGTGAAAGGCGCGGACGCCATCGTCGAGCTCTGTGAGGATGTACCGAAGGCGGCGTATATTTTGGCTGAGGTGTTCTGGCCCGGACCTTTGACTATTGTTCTGAGAGCGAAAAAAACTATACCTGATATTGTACGGGCGGGCGGAGACACTGTCGGACTGCGCTGCCCCGACCATCCTCAGCTGAGAGAGCTTCTGGGCGCAATTGATTTTCCGCTTGCCGCACCGTCGGCAAATCCTTCGGGCGAAAAAAGTCCGGTGAAGGCGGAGGAAGTTTTAAAATATTTTGACGGCAAAATTGAGGGTATAATAGACGGGGGAGAGTGTACGTTGGGCAGGGAATCGAC
Organism: Oscillospiraceae bacterium; assembly: GCA_041891555.1. Classification (GTDB taxonomy): domain Bacteria; phylum Bacillota; class Clostridia; order Oscillospirales; family Oscillospiraceae; genus UBA2658. The sequence continues at coordinate 1,930 of JASDTK010000096.1, read as the reverse complement.
CATCATTGACCTGTCCAAAACACCCTATTCTATTCTTCGAGAGGGCGCGGTTTCCGCTTATGACGTTTTTATGGCGCTCACGGCCTCACTTACGATAATCGGAATAACCGGCGGCACGGGCAGCGGAAAAACGACGGCGCTGAACGTGATTAAGGATATGGGCGGTCTCATAATCGACACGGACGAGGTCTATCACACGCTGCTTAGGGAAAGCGAAGCTATGCTCAATACCTTGAACGAGAGGTTTCCAGGAGCGATTCCAGAAGGAACGCACGACACAAAGGCACTGGGAGAAATTGTTTTTTCAAATCCCGAAGAGCTGCGGGCACTGAACGAGATAACGCACAAATTTGTCGGCGAGGAAATTGCAAGGCAATTGACGAATTGGGCAAGGCAGGGGAAAACACTTGCGGCAATCGACGCGATTGCCTTGATAGAGGGCGGAGCGGGAAACATCTGCAAAGCGACTGTCGGCATTACGGCGCCGACGGAAAAGCGTATTGAGCGCCTGATGAAGCGCGAAGGCATAACCCGCGAATATGCGGCCCTTAGGATAGACGCGCAGAAGCCGGACGAGTATTTTGAAAAAAACTGCGACTTTACCGTTTCAAATGACGGTACGGAGGATAGTTTCAAAATAAAATGCAGAGAATTATTTGATAGTATTGTCAGGAGGTAGAGTTATGGATACGGAAAAGTCCGAGAGAAAAGACAGGCTGTTTTATAAGCAGAAAAACGGCTATGAGCTTATAGACGAAAAGGAAATTGAAGCGCTTGAGAGCTATTGCAGGGGCTATATGGACTTTCTGAACGGCGCGAAAACCGAGCGGGAGGCTGTTGCCGCAGGAATCAGGCTTGCAGAGGCTAAGGGCTTTGTTCCCTACAAGACCGGCATGAAGCTCGTGCCCGGAACAAAAATTTATCATTCCAACAGAGGTAAAGCTCTGTTGCTCGCGGTTGTCGGGAAAAAGCCTCTGAGCGACGGCTCGGTCATCGCCGCGGCGCACGTTGACAGTCCGCGTCTCGATTTAAAGCAGGTTCCCGTTTATGAGGACAGCTCCATCTGCTATTTCAAGACGCATTATTACGGAGGAATCAAAAAATATCAGTGGCTGACCATTCCGCTTGAGCTGCACGGAGTTATAATTCTGAAGGATGGCAAAACAATCGACGTCTGCATAGGCAAAGATAAATCAGACCCGATTTTCCAGATTACCGACCTTCTGCCGCATCTTGACAGGGAGCAGAGAAAGAAGTCCGCAAACGAATTCGTCCCCGGTGAAAATCTTAACCTAGTTGTCGGTACTATACCCGATAAGGAAGACGTCAAGGACAGGGTAAAGCTCGCGATAATGGATCTTCTGAACAAGAAATACGGCATCATCGAGGAGGATTTCCTTTCCGCCGAGCTTTCCGCCGTTCCGGCGTATGATGTCCGAGAAGTCGGACTTGACCGTAGCCTTATTGCAGGCTACGGGCACGATGACCGTGTCTGCGCCTATGCCGAGCTTGCCGCGATTCTTGAAGCTGAAGCCCCCGAAAAAACAGCTGTCTGCATACTGGCGGACAAGGAGGAAATCGGTTCCGAGGGCGTTTCGGGTATGAAGAGCATGGCGTTCGAGCGCTTCATGGGCGACCTCTGCGACGCGCAGGGCGTGAAGCTTCCTCACTGCTTCGCGAACAGCTTCTGCATATCCGCGGACGTTACCAACGCCTTTGACCCCATTTATCCCGATGTTTCCGAAAAGCGCAACGCCGCAAAGGTGAATTACGGCGTAAGTATCTGTAAATTTACGGGACACGGCGGCAAATCCGACTCCAGCGACGCCTCAGCTGAAACCGTCGCGCGTGTGCGACGCATATTTGCCGAGAACAAGGTGGTCTGGCAGATGGCTGAGCTCGGCAAGGTCGATCAGGGCGGCGGCGGCAC
>JASDTK010000095.1:0-4547 GCA_041891555.1 Oscillospiraceae bacterium | reverse complement strand
GTTCTTCCCTGAGTCTCCTACAGACGGTAAAACCGTCGATGCCGGGCAGCATCAGATCAAGAAGGATTAGATCAAAGCCGCCGTTTTTGGCTTTTTCCAGCCCCTTTGTTCCGTCTGCTGCGATTTCTACCTGAAAATGTTCAATCTCAAGGTAATCCCGTTCAATGGCCGCGATAGCGGAGTCGTCTTCTATAATCAGTATTTTTTTCACACTATCCCTCCGTTTTCGGCAGCCAGATCACAATGGCCAAACCGCCATCTTTTCCAGGCTCCGCGTGTATTTTGCCATTCATACGCCGGACCGCGCCGGCGACAATAGAAAGGCCCAAACCGCTGCCGCGATTCGGATTCTGCCGCGCCGGATCACCCCGGTAAAACGCATCAAACAGGCGTGGGAGCGATTCTGCCGGGACGCCGGGACCGTCGTCGCAAAGGGAAAGTCGGAAGCCGCCCTTTTCCTCCTGCAAAGAAATCTCAAGGTGCCCCGTTTCTTTGTCTTTATACGTTAAACTATTTTCCAGAATATTAACGAGCACACGGCGAAACTGCTCAGGGTCTGCAGATACGGTTGCCGGGGAAAGCGTCCCCGTGGAAATCTGCAACCCTTTTCCCGAATACTCCGGTCCGACTGAAGAAACGAGCTGCCGGATCTCGTCATCCAATCGCAATAGTTTCGGATGGTCGGGGTATTCGCCCAACTCCATTTTTGAGAACATAAATAGTTCTTCCACCAAGCGATCGATATCTTCCGCTTTGTTTTTAATCGTTTCCAGATAGCTTCTCTGCGCTTCCAGCGTCTTCGGTACCCCGTCCAGCAACCCTTCCACATACGCCCTGATTGAGGTCAGCGGAGAACGCAGATCGTGTGAGATCCCTGCCAGCAGTTCTTTGCGGCTTTGCTCATGCTGCTGTGTCAAATCAACGGACTCTTTAAGACGGACAGCCATCTCGTTGAAATCAGAACAAATAGGAGCGAATTCATCCTCCGTTTCATAGACGATGCGGTGGTCCAGATTGCCGTCACGGATCTGGCGCACGCCTTCAGACAACATGTCCAGAGGCCGTTCGATTTTTTGAAACACGAATTTCGTCAGAAAGCGGTTTGTCAGCAGGATCGACATGAAAATGCCAAACAGGAGAATAATCACCGCCAGTGCGACGACGACTTTCAATGTGCCGTATGACAACTCCGCGTGGCTCGCAAAAATTGAAATGCGGTATATAGTTCCGTTTATACTGACCTGATGGGCATATAATTCTCGCTCTCCGTTGGAAACATAGCCCTCTCCATTTAGTTCGTTTATGGCGCTGCGCAGGGCAGAGTCCGCATCTGCGCTGTTTCCGTAACGGTATAGATTTTCCCCGTCTGCATCTACCGTCAGCGACATGGCGTTTTTATCAAGGAGCTGACTCAGGTCGGTAAGCCCATCGATCTGCTCGGCCCGCGTTGCCCCTCTCAGAGCGCTTTCCGCCATTTTTGAAATACCCTGACTTGCCAGATAAAAGTCATCGTTATGTTCGATGCCGAGACCCGTACCATGTGCGACCGTATACCAGACCATGCCTACGCAGGCAAGCCCGATGAGCGCCGTAATCACTACAGGCACCAGAATCATCAAAATATTGGAGATTACAAGTCTTTTTTTTATTGTCACACAGGTTCACCGCCTTAGACTATGATCATTCGTATCATAACATGGATTTTTCGCGTAAAGTTAAACTGCAAATAAACAATAAAACGCCAGAAAACGGAGCGTGACGGCAAAACCTCAATTTACTGAAGCCTTTAAGTTCTTATATTCAAGCCAGGTCAGAGCAATCATGACGGCGTCGAATATAGAAAGCATTATGAGAAATACAGACTGAGTAAACGTATAGCGGTATACCTGATAAGCAATAAATAAAATTAAGGAAATGATGGCAAGCGGATATGCCCACAGTTTTCTGCGCCACAGCAAAAGGATCAGGATGCATTTTATAATCCCGTGCGACATTAGGTAAAATACAGCAAAATGCTGTGTGCTGATCGAAAAGCTACTGCTTAAACTCAAAAGAAAATTGGCAACCAGATCTCTCGGATCTTCCGAAAGTTCATGCTTCGTCAAAAAGCGCGTCAGCGCACTCACTCGATTTGGAGTAAGAAAGAACATCAGCGCACCTCCGACGATTTCCGTCAGGCCGTGTATGCCCTTGAGAAGCAGCCCGATTTCAAAGCTGATATGGACGATGTCTTTCTTTTCATTTACATTGTTTTTCATAAAATCTTCAGCTATTGAACGTCCTTTCTTTTATAGAGTTCTCTATGCCTTTTTGCAATATATCTGCCTGTATCTTTTATTAATATCCAGAGAAGGGCAAGGCGATCCTTCAATCTCAAAAACAGCAGCACAAGCAAAAGAAGCGCGAGCAATACAAGTCCCGCGATGAATAATACTACCGCTGCTTGGTTTTCCTTATACATGGCCTGTGCAAAAAGGGAAACCGTCGCCCTGTATCGCTGCAGGATCAGATTGGCTGGTGACGGGAGCTGGACCATTGTTAAAGTGTTTGTCGTTCCGGCTTTTGCGATCAAGTAATGGTAATAGCTGTTCTGAGACAGCAGTTCCGCTCCCGCGCCTCCGCTTATGATATAGCGGACGCCGTCTTTCGTGTAATCAAAATAGCTGTGAATATGCGAAACATAAACGGTGGTCACCTTGTATTGAGACATGAGGCTTTCAAACTTTTGGGCCTCCTGTTTGTCCCGAAAGCCGTGATCAATAGACTCGTCTTCCAGATAGGCTTCCAGCTTTTGTTCTATAAACCCGCCTTCCTGTTTGACTTTGTCGGTGTAAGCTTCTATTTCATTGGGCTTAATACCGCTTCTCGGGTCCGTCGGAGGCACATGGGATATCACGCAAATCCGCTTGCCCTGCGCTTTTTGCAGGTCTGTTTCCAGCCATGCATACTCTTCATCCGGGATAGCCTGTTTTTCTGCATAGCCGCGCGAGCTGTCTAGGAAAACAAAATGATTGTCGCCGAAGTCAAACGAATAATACTCCGGCCCGTACAGCTTGACATAGGTATCCCGCCCGTTCCCTCGTATGTCATGGTTGCCCAATGTCGTACACAGGGTTGTTGAGATCCCGGAAACCATCTGATTAAATATGCGGTATTGGTTGGGCTTCCCGCTGTAAACGAGATCACCGTTGTTAATTACGAACACAGGATTTAGCGCATTTACCTGCGCGATAATTTTATCAAAAGTCTCATAACCGTCGCGACTGTCCCCAAGGATAACGTAATTATCGTCTTCTGTGCCACTCGGCTGTGAGGGAGTAATCCGTTTCGTTTCTCCGGCGTTAACATTCAGAGAGAATTCCAGTGTGTTAACTGATATCCTTGATGGTTTGAAGACAGGGTCAATGCTGGAAGCGTAAAATTCAGGATTGATGTTTTCAATGTCGATTAAGATATACTGTATCGATGTATTTGAATTTTTAATCTCTACGTCAGGCAACGGCGAGAGAGCCCTGACGACAAGACTGTCGCCGGAGCTGCTTTTCTGTATTCCTTTCACAAACCCGCCATGGACGGTAATATCCGTTCCGTTCCAACTGTAACCGGATGACGAATCTTCAGGGTTATAGTTTAAAGGGATCGAGGTAAAACCGCTGTTTATGCTGTATCCATGATAGGTGTTGTACAGGAACAGACCTATACCTGTGGCCAGGCACAGGCAAAGTAGAAATACCATAAGTTTTATAATCCGCTTAGCTTTCATTTCGTTCACCCATTACATCGAGAAGATTTTATATACGACGAACGCAATAATTAATACCCAAAGGCAGATGACTGGTATTGCGTAGCGCCACTTTTTCGGTTTTCCGTTAGCCCACATTCCTTTGGCCTGTTCGAGGCATTCCTTCATTATATTGTCCGGTATAAGCTTAATGGCCCATGTAATTAAAAGCGAAAGGATGATTATATCGTCTAGGTAACCGAGAACCGGGATGAAATCCGGTATGATATCAATCGGCGATAAAGCGTAGCCGACTGTTATCGCGGCTACAATTTTTGCAGCAGGAGGGGTATCTTTACGCTTATAGGCGAGGAACAGCGCAGATACTTTGCTCTTTAATTCCTGGATTTTATCCTTGAATTTATTATTCTCTGCCATTTGGATTATACTTTGGCCGGGCTCTTGAATTTTGATCTGCGGCCGATGATGATCTGAATCATGACAGCAGATGCAACACCCAGGATACCTCCGAATAAAAACGGGGCACCGGAATTGATATTATCCCACATCAGGCCCGCTATAATTGATGACAGAAGCAAACCAAAGCCCTGCAGCATACCGTAGAGTCCGAGCACGGTTCCGCGAAGCCCTTTCGGGGAGTTTTCCGCTATGAAAGCCCTCTCCGCACCGCTGATAAAGGCATTATAAGCACCATAAGCAATGAACAACAACACGATCACCGGTTTTGACGAGAAAAGCGCGAAACCGAGATAGACAAGTCCATAGATCAAATAACCCGGCACAAGGATTTTGCTCCTTCCGAACC
>JASDTK010000094.1:0-4559 GCA_041891555.1 Oscillospiraceae bacterium | reverse complement strand
GCTTAAGTTCTCCGTTTATGGGCGTTTATTTTAAGGCGGTGGAAATAGCCTGTGCGCATTCCTCAACCGTAAGCGTTCCCTCCGGGAACCTGAAGCCCGCGAGCTTTAGCTCATACAGAAGCTCAGCCGTGTCGGGAACAGTGAGGCCCTCTGCCTTCAAGCTTTCGACGTCAGCGAAGACCTCTTTCGGGGTGCCCTCGCTCACGACCCTGCCGTTCGACATCACAAAAACGTGGTCGGCACTGACAGCCTCATTCATGTGGTGCGTGATAAGGACAATCGTGATGCCGTTTTCGCGGCAAAGCCGCTTTATAGTGCCGATGACTTCGCACCGTCCCTGAGGGTCGAGCATCGCCGTAGGCTCATCCAGCACGATGCATCGTGGACGCATGGCGATGACGCCCGCAATAGCGACGCGCTGCTTCTGTCCGCCGGAGAGCAGATGAGGAGCGTGCTCGCGGTAGTCGTACATATCAACGAGCTTCAGCGCTTCATCCACACGCGCACGTATCTCGTCGGGCGGAAGCCCCAGGTTTTCGGGCGCAAAAGCGACGTCATCCTCAACTACGGAGGCGACCATCTGGTTGTCGGGATTCTGAAAGACCATGCCCACGGTGCGCCTGATGTCAAGGAGCTTTTCCTCGTCCCGCGTATCCATGCCGTCAACAAGTATGCTGCCCTCGTCTGGAGTCAGTATGCCGTTGAGGTGCTTTGCGAGTGTCGATTTTCCCGAGCCGTTGTGACCCAGAATTACGACAAATGCGCCTTCTTCTATTTCGAGCGTCGTTTTGTTTAATACAGGCTCTTCTTCGTCCTCATAACGGAAAATGACATCCTTAACCTTGATAATTGAACTCATAGTTTTTTTCCTTTATTTCGCGAGCCAGCGGCAGCTTGCGCCGCAGGGCAGATGAAGTCCTGATTCCGAAACAGGAAGCCCAAGCTCGCGGCTTTCGCTGTGACCGCCGAATTTCTTTGTGAAAACGCTTTCTGAGATATATGTGAGAACAGAAGGGGAGAGCCCTGTCGTATAGGAATTGATGATGACAAAAAGAGGTTCGTCCGAAAGCGCGCTGGCGCAAAGACAAACGAAGTCCCAGAGATTATCCTCAAGCTTCCATATCTCTCCGCTGGGGCCGCGCCCATATGAGGGGGGATCCATGATGATTGCGTCGTAGCGTTTGCCGCGGCGTGTCTCGCGCTCGACAAATTTGGCACAGTCGTCGACTATCCAGCGTATCGGAGCGTCGCCCAGTCCGGAGGAAGTTGCGTTTTCCTTAGCCCACGCGACCATGCCCTTAGCCGCGTCAACATGGCAGACCGAGGCGCCGGCTTTGGCGCAGGCAAGCGTCGCGGCTCCAGTATAGGCAAAGAGGTTAAGAACGCTGATAGGCCGCTCGGCCTTTTTGATTGCGTCCATCGCAAAGTCCCAGTTTGTCGCCTGCTCGGGGAAGATACCCGTATGCTTAAAGTTCATGGGCTTAACGTTGAAGGTGAGTTCACAGTAGCGAATTTTCCAGCTTTCGGGAAGGCCGTTTTTCTCCCAGTGCCCGCCGCCCTCGGAGCTGCGGCTGTACTTCGCCGAAGGCTTTACCCATGCGGGATTTGCCTTAGGCGTTGCCCATATCGCCTGAGGGTCGGGACGTACGAGTATCTGGCTGCCCCAGCGCTCAAGCCGCTGTCCGTCCGAGCAGTCGATAAGTTCGTAGTCTTTCCATTTGTCCGAAATCCACATAGTAAACCCTCGCTAATTTGACGCCTGATTAAATCAGTTATTCCAATAATTATATCATTAAACAGTGAAAGGGTCAATTGTTTCCGAATCTTGAGCTTAGCTTGCGAAATTGACGTTTGCCGGCGGTAACAATCTGTTGCTAAGCGAGTGAGTTTTTGATATAATACACTGTCAGTCGGAAAGCAATAAACATATCAGGCCATCAGTCTGTATATTGCGCAGGACGCATTTTCCGCAACAGAAAACCTTATCTTTTTCAAAGAGAAAAATACCGAAAGAAAAGTCGTAAATTTTCAAAATAATTCTTGCATATTGAAAAGTGCCTGTCTATAATATATTTAGTTGACAAGGTAGACATAATGTGACATTTACATAAAGGGGCCTGCATAGCTGTGACTCGTTCAAATAAAAAAAATAAGGGAATACAGGCTGCTTTTTTTACTGTTATATTAGCCTTGATTATACTCATGGTTTATTTTGGTAAGAAGCCCGAAGAAGCTCAGGCAACTCAGTCACCGGAGCCGTCTTATGCGGCCTCGGAGGAAACGGCGGTACCTCCGTCAGTTGCGGGTGATGAGAGTGCGCAGAGCGCTTCCCCGTCGCCTTCTCCTACGGAACCAGCTGTTGCTGCGCCAGATTTGGCGGCGCGCGATCCCGTCGAAGATTCATATTTTTTGGACGCCGCGTTTATGGGAAATTCCCTTATGGACGGATTCCGCCTGTTCTCGGGGCTTACGACCTGTGATTATTATGCCGCGACGAGCATGACCGTAGTCGCCGCGACGAGCAAAGCCTGTATTACGCTCGATAACGGCAATTCCGGTACGCTTGTGGATGGACTTACGCAAAAGCCTTACGGCAAAATATACATACTTCTGGGCATAAACGAAATTGGCTTTGATACGCAGACCTTTATCGATTATTACAGCGCTATGCTTGATACCATAATCTCCGCGCAGCCCGACTGCGATATTTACATCATGGGCATTACCCCCGTCAGCAAGGCAAAATCGGATAGCAGCACCACCTTCAACATGACTCGCATAAACGAATATAATACAGCGCTCCGACAGCTTGCCGCTGATAAGGGCTGCTACTACATGGACCTTGTGTCTGCGCTTGCGGGACCGGACGGATATTTACCCGCCGAAGAAACCACGGACGGAGTGCATTTTTCCGCAAATGTCTATCAGACCTGGCTTGATTACGTTAGAACACATTATGCATAAAGAGAAAAAGGGGTAGAGGTATGAAGAGGTTAAGTTTGGTCCTGCTGATTATTTGCATGGGTCTCGCGATTTTTACGGGTTGTGCGCAGAAGGCCGAATCCGCGGAGTATGATTTGGCGACTTTAGCTACAAAACTACAGGACAGCGGAGCCTTTTCGGATTTCTTAAGCCCCATAACAAAGGAAATAGCCGCTTCCTTCTACGGTTTTGAGGATGCCGACGTAACGGACTGCGTGGTCTATTGCTCAACAGGAGCGACAACCGAGGAAATCGCCCTTTTCAAATGCGCAAACGAGGCGGCGGCGACAAAGATCAAGGCCAACGCGGACAACAGAATCAAAACGCAGAAAGCCATTTATGAATCGTACGCTCCGGCTGAGCCGCCGAAGCTGGACGACGCGATTGTCAAACAGGACGGACTGTATGTGTTTTATATTGTGTCTGCCGATACTGCCAAGGCTCAGGCAGTACTGGACAGCCTAAATAAGTAAAATAAGTTTTAACGCCGCACCCAAGAACGGGTGCGGCGCTTTTAAGTTGTCAGGCTACTTGAAGCTATTTTTCGTTGTTCTCCTCACCGCAGTTTAAGGCGTTCTTCCCGTAGTGCTTTTTGACGCTCTCGGCAAGGAGAAACTCAATCTGCCCGTTCACAGAGCGAAAATCATCTTCCGCCCAGGCCGCGAGCTTGTCATAAAGGGAGGGCGAAAGCCGCAGGGGAACCTGCTTTTTTGATTTTTCGTTCTTATCCATGATGCTTAATAAATCGAACCGCTGTTGACTATAGGCTGGGCTTCCTTGTTGCCGCAGAGCACTACGAGAAGGTTTGAAACCATCTGAGCCTTGCGCTCATCGTCCAGCTCGACAATCTTATTGTCGCTAAGTTTAGTCAGAGCCATTTGAACCATGCCGACAGCGCCTTCGACTATCAGCTTACGCGCGTCGATTATTGCGCTCGCCTGCTGGCGCTGGAGCATGGCGGCGGCGATTTCGGGGGAATAGGCGAGGTGAGTTATGCGGGTCTCGACAATTTCCAGTCCCGCGTCGCCGACCTTGGTCTGCAGCTCGTCACGCAGCTTTTTCGCGACCTCCTGACTGCTGCCGCGCAGAGAAAGCTCGTCGGCGGATTCGTCCTCGTTCCAGATGTCATAAGGGTAAAGACGTACAATGTTTCGGAGCGAGCTGTCCGCCTGTATCGAGAGAAACTCTATATAGTTGTCGACATTGAATACGGCTTTGGCGGCGTTGACGACACGCCAGATTACGACGACGCCGATTTCGATGGGGTTGCCGAGCTTGTCGTTGACCTTCTGACGGTCGTTGTTTAGCGTCATAACCTTGAGAGAAACTGCTTTGCCTGCGGCGGTATCGGTCTTTTCGGATTTGTCTGACCTCTGTTTCTGCTTCTGAGCAGCTTCTGCGGCTGTCGCTTTGGTGGGATTGACGGCTACTACAAAGGGGTTCACAAAGTAGAAGCCAGCGCCTTCAAGCGTACCGTGATATTTACCGAAAAGAGTCAGTACGAGTGCCTCGTTGGGCTTCAGCACCTTCAGACCTGCGTAAAGGTTGGGGCAGACAATGATGCCGAGTATTGTGCA
>JASDTK010000093.1:1173-4566 GCA_041891555.1 Oscillospiraceae bacterium | reverse complement strand
AGGCAACATTGCCCGAAACTGTGACGTACATTCCTTTTTTAAGGCTCTCAAGGCTTCCTCTGTCATCCCCGGGCTTAAAATACTTGGAGACTCTGATGGAGCCTGTGTTGTCGGTCATTTCAAAGCAGAGCACCCAAGCCTTTGTTTTTGCAATCTCCCTGTTTTCGGCGAAAAATATTTCGCCGCGGATAACAACGTTTCCCGACTCGGCGCTGAGCGTTTCCATCGGAGCAAGTGCACCCTTTATCGGTTTGCCGAAAATCACCTTGCCCGGGGCAGGCTCGCTTTTTTTCTTTTTTTCGCCTGGCTTTGCCGGTTTTTCGGTATGTGCCTCCGGGCTCTGCGAACTCAGGGCGACCGACAATAAGCCGTATTCCGCCGCAATGCGTCCCTCAATCGTATGTATCTCCGCGGGAATCGCGCTGCGCCGAAAAACGGCTGTCAATTTCATATGTAATTTTTCCTTGTTTACGGTGGCTTCTTTTACAAGCGCCCCGTCAAGCCCGCCGCACATATCCGCAAGATCAGCGCAAAACGGGAACATTTCCAGAAAGCGTGTCTGATTGTCTTCGCTCATTTTAAGAAACTAAACTCCTTTTTCCTCCAGCATGATAAGGTCATAAAGTGCTTCGGCGAGGTTTTCCTCCGGTACCTTTTTAACTATCTCGCCGTTCTTGAATAAGACGCCCTCTCCCGCGCCTCCGGCAAGTCCGTAATCGGCCTCCCTCGCTTCTCCCGGCCCGTTGACAGCACAGCCCATAACGGCGACCGTCAGCGGCTTTTTGAAGTCCTTCAGCAGCTCCTCGACCTTTTTGGCGGTGCCGATAAGGTCTATGTTCGTTCTCCCGCAGGTAGGGCAGGAAATTATATCGACTCCGTCGCGCCGAAGTCCGACTGCCTTCAATATCGCGATGCCGGCTTTTACCTCTTCCACCGGGTCAGCAGTAAGCGAAACGCGTATCGTTGAGCCGATGCCGTCCATAAGCAGAGAGCCGATGCCGGCGGCGGATTTCACAAGGCCCATATAGGCTGTGCCGGTTTCGGTCACTCCGAGGTGCAGAGGGTACTCCGTCCGTTCCGACATGAGCCGGTAGGCCGTAACCGTATCCGCGACATTCGAGGATTTGATTGAAACACAGATGTTATCGAAATTGAGGTCCTCAAGCATATGTATATGACGCAGCGCGCTCTCACAGAGGGCGTCGGGCGTGCGTCCGAACAGTTCCAGAAGATCCTTTTCGAGACTTCCGCTGTTCACGCCGATACGGATTGGAATCCCGTTTGCGCGGCACGCGTCCGCTACGAGCTTCACCTTTTCAGCAGAGCCGATATTGCCGGGATTTATGCGTATCTTGTCAAAGCCCGACTCAACCGCGGCAAGCGCGAGCTTATAGTCAAAATGAATGTCAGCGACGAGCGGCATTTTACAGTTTTTCCTGATAATCGGCAGGGCGCGTGCGGCCTTTTCATCCGGTACGGCAAGGCGAACTATCTCGCAGCCTGCGTTTTTCAGCGCCTCTATCTGCGCGAGAGTCGCGTCAATATCGTCAGTCTTTGTGTTGCACATCGACTGCACGGAAACCGGAAAACTGTCTCCGATATATTTATCCCTTACCCTTATTACCTTTGTTTTTTTTCTGTTCATTTCATCGCTCCTTAATCCGGTCGTTACGTAATAAGCTTCCAGATGTCATTGAACATAACGACTGCCATAAGTCCAAAAATCAGAACCAAACCCGTCGCATGGACATAACCTTCATATTTCGGATTCAGTTTTTTCCTGAATATTCCTTCAATTGCCGCTGTAATCGCAAGAAAGAATAGCCGGCCACCGTCTAGAGCGGGCAGAGGCAGAAGATTCATAACGGCAAGGTTTACGGCAATAAAGGCCGCAAGATAAGCAATATTCAGCGTTGCGTCCACGGCGGTAGCAGAATTTTCCCCAACGTCGTTTATTATTCCGACTATGCCTACAGGTCCCGAAAGGTCCTTGAGCCCAACAGCGCCAGTGACAAGGTCGCCAAGTCCCATCCAGACCATTCGCACATAGTCGAGAGCGCCGTCCCAGGTGTATTTCAAATTTGAAAAAATATCGGTCTTCTTTTCTGTAAAATAAAAACCGTATTTCATTTCTTTCTGTCCGTCTATCTCGTACTCCGTAAGCGCAAGCTTAAAGTTTTCCAGCGTGACCTTCTTCCCGTCGCGAATGACGACGATGTCATGCTCATCGCTCCCGCTGCGGCTTAAAAGCAAGGTGAGGTTTGACGGAAAAAACACAACATGCCCGTCTATTTTATAAAAAGTGTCACCTGTCTTGAGTCCTTGTGCGCTTTCATAAGGGCAGTTTTCGAAGAAATTCGTAATTTTCGGTGTGGCAAAATAACCCGAATTCGGAACTATGAACATCAAAATAATAAGCCCTGTGAGGAAATTCATAAGTGCCCCCGAAGCCAGAATTATGAAGCGCTTCCACCATGTCTGGTTCGTAAAGGCGCGAACATCCTCCGACTCCTCGTCCTCCTCCATCGCGCAGAAGCCGCCGATTGGAAAGGCACGGAGAGAATATCTTGTTTCGCCCTTTTGCTTTTTCAGCAGTATCGGTCCCATGCCGACTGCAAACTCCGAAACGCGGACATTGAAGAGCTTTGCCGCCGAAAAATGGCCCAGCTCATGGGTGATAATCAGAAAACCGAAAATTAAAATTGCAATAACAATATACATTTCAAAACCTCTAATACCTGCTGCAGTTTTCCTTTACAAAACGTCTTGCCTCACTGTCGGCGCCCCTAAGCGCCTCCAGCGTCGGCGTTCCGCTGACTGCGGTTCTGCTCACAGCTTCCGCGACAATTTCGCTTATTGCGCCGAAGCAGAGTTTTTCTTTCAAAAATAGAGCCACGGCCTCCTCGTTTGCCGCGCTCATTACCGCGGCAGCCGTACCTCCGCGTCTGGCACAGTCCATCGCAAGTGCGAGACAGGGTGTTTTTTCAAGCTCCGGCTCGAAGAAGCTGAGCTTTCCCAAGCTTGAAAAGTCCGGCGTAGAATAGGGAGCATCAATCCTTTGCGGATAGGTCAGCGCGTACTGAATCGGCAGCGCCATATCGGGAATTCCGAGCTGAGCCAGAACGCAGCCGTCCACATACTCCACCATTGAATGTATTATGCTCTCGGGGTGAATTATGACCTTAATTTCGTCGGGCGTGACCGAGAACAGATGCATGGCCTCAATAAATTCGAGTCCCTTGTTCATCATTGTCGCGCTGTCGACGCTTATTTTTGCGCCCATATTCCATTTTGGGTGGGCCACCGCCATTGCGGGCGTCACGTTTCGAGTTTCCTCGAGCGACTTCCCGCGGAAGGGGCCGCCGGAGCCTGTGAGCAATATGCGCCGTATGG
>JASDTK010000093.1:0-1163 GCA_041891555.1 Oscillospiraceae bacterium | reverse complement strand
TCGCGGAGTGTTCGCTATCCACAGGAACTATCTCGGCGCCTTTTTCCCTCGCCCTCTGCATCACGATTTCACCGCCGCAGACCAGGGTTTCCTTGTTCGCAAGCGCGATGCGGTGCCCCTCGTCGATTGCGGCAAGCGTCGGTATCAGTCCGACAGCGCCGGAAACAGCGGTCACAACGCAGGAGGCATAGCAGCAGGCACAGTCTGTGAGCGCTGCCATGCCGCTTCCGACTTTGATATCGGTATCGGCGAGCGCAATTTCGAGCTGATTTGCGGCGTCCCCGTCGTAAACGCAGACAAACTCCGGATTGAATCTGCGCGCAAGCTGTTCGAGCAGATCAATATTTCTATTGCCGGACATGGCCTTGACTGTAATGCCCAGTCTCTCGGCAACATCCAGGGTCTGAACTCCGACACTGCCTGTCGCGCCGAGAACGGAAATAGAATTTACCATAAATAATTATACCTCATAAGTATGCCCGATAAAACGGATTACACTCGCCTATCTGATTGCCGGCAGCAGTACGACCAATATTTCAATCATAGGTGCCGTGAAGTGCATGCTGTCGAACCTGTCCAGCATACCTCCGTGGCCGGGGATGAGATGGCCGTAGTCCTTGATGCCGTACTGGCGCTTAATCGCCGAAAAAACAAGGTCTCCGAACTGGCAGGCCAGGCTTCCGAATAGACCGTAGACCGCAAGCAGAAGGTAATTGGTTTCACGCCCGAAACGGGATATTACAAAGCCGTAAAGCAGCATAAACAGAATTGCCGATACAAGCCCGCCGATGCAGCCTGCGACTGTTTTCTTCGGCGAGAGATGCGGAAAAGCCTTTTTTTCCCCCCAGAAATACCCCGCGAAGTACGCGCCGCTGTCTGATGAAAACGCCGCTACAAAGGGCAAAAACACATAGGCGGGAGAGCTTTCGATAACGCCTATGCGCACAAGCGAAATGAGGAGCATAGGCATAATACCGCCCGCCAGTATGACATATAAGACGGTCTCAAGCTTTATGTGTTCCTCTTTTTTGAAAGAAAGCAAAAGCTCTGCGAACATAAGTACCGTAAGGACGAATATCGCGGTCGACACAACCGCGTCCGCACATACAAAAGCGTAAACAACGGGCATCGCAAAACCGATTCCGACGGCGTATATGCGAAAG
>JASDTK010000092.1:0-4590 GCA_041891555.1 Oscillospiraceae bacterium | reverse complement strand
CAGCGTAAACTTTTTTGCATTAAGGGGTTGACTTCTTATAGTTAGTCACCTCCTCGGAGCGTATTGTGGTAAAGGATTCCGTTACGAACACCGCCCCTTTAGTGAAAACCGGCGTTTCTTCTTCTTCTGCTGCTGCCTCGACCTATATCGGAAAGCCGTTCAAGCTTGACCTCTCAACTGTCTTCAAAGACATAAACGGAGACTCACTGACCTATTACGCCAAGGTGGACAACGGCAGCTTTTCAGCTTTTTCCGGAAGCAGTTACAGCTATACTCCCACTGAGGTCGGTATAAAAACTCTGACTTTCAAAGCATACGACGGCTCCGCCTATTCCGATACTTATACGGTTACGCTCACTGCCAGCGCGGCTCCGGGCTACACGACCGCGCTTTCGGGACTTGCTTCATACTATTCCGCCCTGACAAGCTATGCTGATTCCAACGACCAATGGGGAATTGCGGACCTCATGGCCTATAACGCCTCAAAACTGACGGCTGTACAGAAGTCGGCAGTTTTGGAGCAGCTTATCAGCGACGCATACGCTGCCCATACCGCCGCGCAGAGTCTGACCGCAGCGGATTACAGCGGCGCAAGTTCCTGCGCGGCAAAGCTTGCAAGGTGCATTATTGTCATGAAGGCGCTGGGATATGACGCTCAGGCTGTTAAGACGGGCACCGCTATCAGCTTCAACGCCGTAAAGACAATGAACGGCCTCATTGACAGAGTCAGCCATGACACGTATGGTATCTACACCCAACCCTATATGCTCATAGCCCTTCAGCAATTCGGTACTGCGTATTCCACGCAGATTGCATCGCTCAAGACGCAGCTCATGGCAGCGGCACTGGAGTCGGGCGGCTGGGGATATAACAGTGGTACAGATGTGCTCGACTCTGATACTTTCGCGCCGATCATCCTTGCGCTGTCTCCGTACTATTCTGAAACAACTACCTATGCCGACAGTGCAAATGCGTACAAGACAATTTGGGAGGAAATAGATACCTGCACTACAACCGGCGTTATAAACGGAATGCAGAGCGCTACAGGAGCGATCTATAGCTGGGGAAGCGACAACGTATACGACACGGGTCTTGTAATGGCGGCACTCGTCTCCGTGGGGAAAGACCCGGCGTCTTATATGAAAAGCGGCAAGAGCCTTGTTGAAGGCCTCATGCTGTATTATAACGCAGCGAACCGCTTCGGCAGCGCCGGAGCAAACGATCAGGCCTTTAGGGGACTTGCCGCCTATGTCAATTTCTCGGCTTCAGGCTTCGCCCTGTTCGATTTTTCCGCTAACGCTTCTCAGCCCGCCTATTCCAAGCTATCCTTTTCCGGCTGCCCGCTGTATTTCAGCGCCATCCCCTCCGGTTCGGGCTTTGTCGTAACGAAAAGCGGAAGCGGCACGGTAACGCCCCTTTCCGCGGGCGTTTACGACCTGCCCGAAGGAAGCTATACCTATTCAGTATCGGCTCCAAGCTACGTTACAAAAACGGGAACAATAGATGTTTCTTCGAGCGAAGCGAATAGCCACACGTTGAGGACAATCTCGGTCTCGCTTTCGTCGGCGCCCGCTGCAAACAACAACATCACGGTAACGTTTTCAATTATTGCTCCTCAAAACAACACGGGTTACTATACATACAAGCACGATCCCTCTGTCTATTCGTCGTTTGCTTCCGCGACTCTGACGCTTAAAGCCGGAAGCACCGTGTTCGACGCGCTGGATGCGGGCTGTGCCGCGGCGGGTGTTTCATACGTCGAGGAGAGCTATGGCTATATATCGGAGATCAACGGTCTGGCTCAGTTCGACTACGGAAGTAAATCCGGCTGGCTGTTCGAGGCGGGCTCCAGCGTCCCCGCGACAAATTGCAGAAGCTACGCTTTGAGCTCCGACTGCTCGGTAACCTGGTTCTATACGGATGATTATACTAACGAATACGGCTCGGAGAGCTGGTCCAATGATTCGACAAAAGCCTCCGGCGCGATTGTGGAGGGAACTCTGAATGAAAGCACCGGTGTGGTAGATGCCGCCCTTTCCGGTACCGGACTTAGCGAATTTATCAAGACTATCGCCTCCTGTGGCGACGCCGACGGGTCTAAAGTGCCCATTACAGTGACGACTCCCAATGGCGCTTCGGCCGTAAATCTGACGATACCTCAATCAGCGTTAAAGACCCTGGCTGATACGAACAACACATCGCTGGGTGTTCAGACCAATTCAGCCGGCCTTACGTTTGATCCTGCGGCAATTAACATTATTGGCGAATCGGCCGGAGATAAAGACGTCACTTTCTCAATTTCCAAAACGGAGGGCTCCGCGCTAAGCGAAGAAAACAGGGCTCTTGTGGGCAGTCATCCGGTTTATGACCTCTCCGTTTCGGTCTCGGGCACGAAAATCAGCAGTTTTGGAAACGGCTCAGTAACCGTGAGCATATCCTATACGCCAAAAAGCGGAGAGGATACGTCAAAAATAACCGCATTTTATATCGCGTCAGACGGGAAAGCAACGCAGATGACGGGCGCGTACTACGATAAGGCCTCAAAAAGTATCATATTCAAAACAAATCATTTTTCGGCGTTCGCAGTCGTTTACGGTACGCCGAAAAGCTTCGCTGATGTTTCGGAAAGTGATTGGTATTACAGTGCCGTGAACTTTGTATCGCAGTATGATCTGATGAACGGGATGAGCGACTCATCTTTCGTACCAGACGGCTATATGACACGCGCAATGGTTGTAACGGCAATTTACCGCCTTGAGGGAGAACCTGCTGTCAGCGAAACAAACAGCTTTACCGATGTTAATAGCGGACAGTGGTATACCAATGCTGTCGTTTGGGCAAGCTCCCGCGGTATCGTTTCCGGCTATGGCGGCGGACTGTTCGGAACAAACGATACAGCGACCAGAGAGCAGATCGTTGCAATATTGTATAACTACGCGAAATATAAGGACTGCGACGTAACAAAAACAGCAAATATGAAAGCTTATACAGACGCTTCCGGTATCAGCAGCTGGGCAACTGCCGCTATGTCCTGGGCCGTTGCGGAGAAGATCGTCAGGGGCATGAACAGCACGGAAATTATACCGGGAGAAAAAGCTACAAGGGTGCAGACCGCGACCATGCTTATGAAATACTGGCAAAAGTATATGGGATAGAAAACCCTGCATCAGTATTCCGGATTAAAATGCGGCCAGGTTCCGTAGCCGACTCTTTTCCGGCAGTGGGGGGAAGGTTTTTGTGAAAGGAAGAGTTTCATGTGGAAAAGATTGCTTAGAAGCATATTCGTGCTTATTATAGCCGCGTCGTTACTTGGAAGCCTTAACGTATCGTTTGCGGCGTCGTCTTCCGATATAGCGTCGGCTGCTGATGCTACGGCAGCATATATTGAAAAAACGATTACGGATCCGCAGTTCGGATCCGTAGGCGGAGAATGGGCTATCATAGGCCTTGCCCGTTCGGGCGGAAATGTGAGTGACAGCTATTTTCAGACTTACTATTCAAATATCAGGGCATATGTCAAGGACTGCGGAGGAGATCTGAGCAGTAAAAAATACACCGAGTACTCGCGGTTGATTCTGGCTCTGACAGCAATAGGCAAAAACCCTTCAGATGTGGACGGATTCAACCTGCTGGCTCCCCTAGGAGACTACGAAAAGACTATTTGGCAGGGAGTAAACGGGCCAATTTTTGCGCTGATCGCCCTCGACAGCGGAAATTATGCGATGCCTGCAAACAGCGGTGCGAAAACCCAGGCGACGCGCAGCCTGTATGTGGATAGAGTACTGTCACTTCAGCATTCGGACGGCGGATTTTCCGAAGCGGGAACAGGCGCCGACCCCGACCTCACGGCAATGGCTCTTCAGGCTCTCTCAAAGTATCAAAGCCGCACAGACGTAAGAGCGGCGACGGAGAGGGCATTGAGCTGCCTTTCGGGACTGCAGAACGGCACAGGCGGTTTTTCCGGCAGCGGAGGCATTTACTCGGAGAGCGTTTCTCAGGCCATAACAGCTCTGGGAGAGGTTGGAATTTCGCTGAACGCCAGCAGGTTTGTAAAAAACGGCTGCTCTCTTGCCGACAATCTTCTTACATACTATGTAAAAGGCAGGGGCTTCAAACATACTCCAAGCGACACCGGACCTGATGAGATGGCGACAGAACAGGCATTTTACGCACTTGTGTCGGCACTCAGATACGTCGCGGGCGAAAAAAGTCTTTACGACATGAGCGATGCCCCGTCTTTTTCGGACTCGGACGGAACCGCCCTTAAGATAGGAGAAGGCCTTAGCGGTAAAAGCGCTGATGTGAAATCGCAGACAATAGTCTTTCAGGGAAAAAGCTTCTGCGATATATCCGGTACGGATTCCGGAAAATATGAAACAATGATTAAAGAGCTGGCCTCACGGGGAATCATCGGCGGATATGAAGACGGGACCTTCAAGCCGGGCAATACCATGACGAGGGCAGAGTTCGCCGCCATTATTGTCCGTGCGCTCGGCCTGATGCCGAAAACAAGTAATATTTTCAGCGATATTGCAAATTCAAGCTGGTATGCCCCTTATGTCGGCACTGCCAATGCATACGGTATTGTAA
>JASDTK010000091.1:0-4649 GCA_041891555.1 Oscillospiraceae bacterium | reverse complement strand
CCCCGATACTGACCTCATGTGACACCTCGAAGGTTTTAAGCGCGTCCCTTTTCAGCTTCATGACCTCTTTTGTTTTATACATCAAGACGCCACACTCAAAGTGCAGATACAGACTGCGATAGTCCATGTTTATTGTTCCGACAACGGCAAGCTCATCGTCGCAGATATAACTTTTACCGTGCATAAACCCAGGAGTATATTCATAAATCCTGATACCCGCCTCTAAAAGCGGCAGATAGTAGGATCGCGAGAGCCTGTAGGCAATCTTTTTATCCGGCGTTCCCGGAAGAACCATTCGCACATCCACCCCGCGCTTTGCCGCGGCGCACAGCGCAATGTTAAGCTCGTCGCTCACAGCCAGATAAGGCGTGAAAATATAAACATAATCCTTCGCTTGCGATAGGATGTCGAGGTATATATTCACCGAAACGGTCTCTCCGTCCAGCGGTGAGTCGCCGAAGGGCTGGACAAAGCCGTCACTTTCAAATTCACTTTCCGGCTCGGAATCGGGTTTGAAAACCGTGAAGTCCTCGTCGTCGCTATTATAGGAATTCCATATCTCAAGGAACATGACCGTAAAATTCCAGACCGCATCACCCTTGAGCATCACGCCCGTGTCCTTCCAGTGACCGAATCTAACTTTTCGGTTTATATACTCGTCAGCAAGATTTATCCCGCCCGTGAAGCCCGTGATACCATCAATAATCATAATTTTTTTATGGTCACGATTATTCATAACGAACGAGATTATCGGAATAAAGGGATTAAAGTCCAGACATTTGATGCCCAGCTTCTCCAGTTTTCGATAATAGTTCGCGGGCAGTTTGGGAAGGCAGCCCATATCGTCATAGATGACTCTGACGTCGACCCCCTGTTTTGCCTTTTCGCTCAGGGTATCGAGGATGGTATTCCACATTTCGCCCTCTTCAAGGATGAAATACTCGAGGAAAATAAATTTCTTTGCCTTCCTCAGTTCTGTCAGCATATCCGCGTATTGGTTCTCCCCCAGCGGATGATAGGTGACAAGCGTATTCTTCCAGACGGGATAATGCGCATAACTTGAAACGTATGAAAAAAGTCCGGCCGTACGCGGAGAAAGCTGTCTCATTTCCTCCATAATCTCAGGGTTCTGAACCATCATTTCATCATGATTCTTCAAGCCTTTTTCAAGCCTGATCCGCATATATTTCGCGGGGCGCTTTTCACCCAGCAGAATATAGAGCAGTCCTCCGAACAGCGGGAACATCATGATAAGCAGTATCCAGCCCATCCTGTACGCAGGCACGTCTGCCTTGCTGATGACGTAGAACGCCATTACGATGCTCAGCAAGGTAAAGGTACTCGTAAAGATTTCGGAATAACTGACCAGCTTCAGAAACATAAGAGCAATCCATGCCGCCTGCAGGATTATCAGAATGAGCGTTACGGAAAACCTGCTCGTCAGAAATTTTAAGAGCTTAAATTTCTCCGCGATAATCACCCCTTTAGACTTCTTTCTGCGCAAATAGTTCATCTGACGACGAGAATCTCGGCCTTTAAGCGTACAGCGCCGAATATCAGGTATTTTTTTCTGTTATTCTGATTCTATTATTATTTAACGATTATATCAACCTTGAAATAAAAAATACAGCCAAATATTTTGGCATATTTCCGAAAAAGGAGCAGACCATGAGGAGCAGAATTGTCATATCGGCTTTAATTTTTGCCGTCCTGTGCTCGGCAAAAATATTCTTTCCCGCGAACGCCGCAAAGGTCAGGAGTTTTATTATGCCCGTGATAACCCGTGATGTAAGCGTTCGTGAGGACTGTATCGCAATCGGGCGTGCCATATCGGGCGAGGAAAACAGCATAGGAGTCTGGGAACGTCTCACCGGCCGGGATAGATATGAAGAAGCCACCCCCTCGCCGTCTCAGCTTCAGGAACGCCCCGAAGCGACGGCGGATACTACAGGCGACTTGGCTTTATCCGAAATGGTCAAAATGAACCTGCGGGGTTACGAAGCTCTTACGGGGCTTCCCGCCTCTGAAGCTCCGCTGCCCGACAGTTCCGTTTCTCCTGCTTCTGAAGCCCCCGCCTCCGAAAGCCCTGTTGCTGAAACTCCCGCGGTTTCAAACGCCCCTGTGTCCACGATCGGAGCATCCGCGCCTGTCGCACCGGATACTCTGCCTCTTGAAAGCGCGGCGCCGGTTTCGGAACAGAATACGAAAATTGACGAGTTTTTGCAGGAGCAGGCCGCTTTTCCCGAATATGCAGTGCCGGCGAACGTAAGCTATGAAGCCCCGTTGATACCCTTTCAGTATTCCGACCCCTGCGCCTGTGCGGTAACGAGCGGCTTCGGCTACCGTAAGCACCCAATTGAAGGCGATGTAAAATTTCATTATGGAACCGACCTCGGCGCAATCGACGGCACCAGCGTCACCGCCTTCGCGGACGGTAAGGTGCTTTCGGTTCAGGAGCTCGACGGCTACGGTCTGACTGTACTTATTCAGCATGCAAACGGCTTTTCGACTCTTTACGCGCATCTCGGACAGGCGCTTGTCGAGCAGGGCCAAGAAGTAAAGCGCGGGGATAATATCGCACTTTCCGGTCATTCGGGAGAGGTGACGGGGCCGCATCTGCATTTTGAAATCATCTGCAACGGCAAATATCTGAACCCGGAGTTTTACTTATAATGCGGCAGTCAAAAGTAAATACGATTGGAGCGCCCGTTTTTCGCATGGAGTTCGGCAGCGGATTTATCCTGTTATTTGCACTGATCTGGTTTTTCGACGAGAGCGGCTTTCTCGCGGCGCTAGTACCCGCCATGCTTATTCACGAGCTGGGGCATATAGTCTTTCTGCTGTTCTTCGGAGCCAGACCTATAAAGCTAAAAGCGGCGCTTTCGGGCCTGAAAATCGACTATTCCGGTGTTATGACAGATACGCAGGAAATGCTCACCGCATTCGCGGGACCTGCTTTCGGGCTTTTTTTCTCGTTTCTCTGTGCAAGATTCGGCAGGCTTTGGTCAAGCGATTATCTTCTGATGTGCGCGGGGCTCGGGTTTATAATAAACAGCTTTAACTTTTTGCCCGTAAAGCCGCTGGACGGGGGCAGAGTGTTGAGCTTTTTTCTCCGTTCGCTTTTTGGAGAAGAAAGAGCTTATTGTATTCTGCGCATATCGGGACTTATGGTATCCTCCCTGCTTTTAGTTTCGGGTTTATACCTGATTTCAATGGGAGATGGTCCCGCTCTATTCATAGCGGGGCTCTGGCTTTTTATTTTGCAGCTGGAGAAGTCTTGTAAATAGCCGCTTTTTGGTATACAATATGCTTATAATCTTTGTGCCGTTTGTTAAACGGCACATTTTCAAGCGGATGTGTATATGGACAAAAGACTTCGAAGAATACTGCCGAGAGTGCAGAAGCCCTCGCGTTACACCGGCGGCGAATATAATCAAATAATAAAGGACAAGACAGCCGTCGATGTGCGCATGGCGCTCGTATTTCCGGATACCTACGAGATTGGCATGTCAAACCTCGGCATCAGAATACTTTACGGTGCCATCAATGAAATGCCCGGCGTCTGGTGCGAGCGCTGCTTTGCGCCCTGGGGCGATATGGAGGACGAGATGCGCAGCGCGGGCCTTCCTCTCTGGGCACTCGAAAGCGGCGACCCTCTTACCGACTTTGACGCAATAGGGTTTTCGCTTGGCTATGAAATGGCCTATACAAATGTCCTCAACATGCTCGACCTTGCGGGCATACCTCTCAGAAGCGAGGAGCGAACTACACTCACCCCCCTCGTTTTTGCGGGCGGTACCAGCTGTGTAAATCCCGAGCCGATGGCTGATTTTCTTGACTTCATGTTCATCGGTGAAGGCGAAGAGATGGACAAAGAGCTGCTGGAGCTTTTGCGTCAGGCAAAGTGTGAAGGCTGGTCAAAACGTCGGTTTTTATCTGAAGCGGCGAATATTGAGGGCATCTATGTTCCATCTCTCTATGAGCCTATATATAACGACGACGGTACGCTGAAGGAAATTATAGCTCTCGAGGGTGCGCCCGAGTTTGTGAAGCGTCGTATCATCACCGATTTTGACTCCGCCTATTTCCCGACTAATCCCATAGTTCCATCAACGGAAATAGTCCACGACCGCGTGACGCTCGAGCTTTTCCGCGGCTGTATACGCGGCTGCCGCTTCTGTCAGGCGGGTTTTGTCTACCGCCCGGTTCGCTCGCGCGATATGGACAGGCTGGTTGAGCAGGGCATAGCTTCGCTCGAATCAACTGGCTATCAGGAGATTACGCTCTCCTCGCTCTCGACGAGCGATTACCGTCCGCTGTCGGGGCTTTGCGACGGACTTTTAGACTTCTGCGTACCACGCAGCATAGGGCTTTCCCTGCCCTCCCTTCGCGCTGACAACTTCTCCCTTGACCTCATGAGCAAGGTTCAGCAGGTGCGCAAAAGCGGTCTCACCTTCGCACCCGAGGCCGGAACTCAGAGGCTGCGCGACGCTATCAACAAAAACGTCCTTGAGGAAGACCTCCTCAACACCTGCAAAATCGCCTTTGAGGGCGGCTGGAACAACATTAAGCTCTATTTCATGCTCGGACTGCCGACGGAGACGGACGAGGATGTGCTTGGCATCGCAGACCTTGCCCACAAGGTACTG
>JASDTK010000090.1:17893-29204 GCA_041891555.1 Oscillospiraceae bacterium | reverse complement strand
TTTACTCTCGGATACGGAGAATAATCATCGTGCCCCACCTGATAGCCTACTCCAAAACATTTGTCAAAGGGTTCAACTCCACATGCTGTGCATTTTTTCAAGTTTATCACTCCCAACAAAAAACTCTTTAAGACTTCCCGGATTTTTCACCATGTGATTGCGCTGTTGGTCCCCGCCACAGCCGGCAGGCCCTGCTCCTTCATTCTTTCAACAAGCAAACGAATCTTCTCTTCAAATTCCTCCCTTCCGATATCAATGTCGCCCATGTTGTAGGGCAAGCCAAGAGATTTGTACTTTTCCTCACCGAGCCGCCGGAAACGCAGAAACTGTATCTGCCTGACCGCGTCGCCTAAATTTTCTTTTATAAACTCTCCTACGCTGTCTATATATTCCGGACTGTCGTTGACTCCCGGAATGACGGGAAGCCGCAGAATAAGGGGCTTTCCTGTTTCGGCCAAACGTCTGATGTTCTTCAGGATAAGCTCATTTCCCGCACCCGTGTTTTTTCTGTGTACCTCGCTGTCTAAATGCTTGATGTCTGTAATGAACATATCGGTATACGGAATCACCGCTTCCAGTGCCTCGGGCGATACATTCGACGCGGTTTCAACGCAGGTGCTGATGTTTTCCTTACGGCAGGCCTGTAGAATTGCCCTGACAAACTCGTACTGTCTCAGCGCCTCTCCGCCGGATATAGTCACGCCGCCTCCCGACTTTGAAAAGAAGTTTCTGTCCTGAAGAATAAGCTCCATGACATCACTTACCGTCATCCTTCGGCCCCATTCTTTCAGGGCGTCAGAAGGGCATGCCTCCTGGCATTTGAAGCAGTTGTCGCAAATGCGCCGGTTTATCCCCGTAACCTTTCCGTCTTCAACTATTATCGCGCCTTCCAAAGCGTGCGGACATGCTTTTATACAGGCTCCGCAGCGTTCTATGCCTATGCATTTAGCCTGATAAACACCTACTGTTCTTTCCGGGCTTATGCTTTCAGGGTTGCTGCACCAGCGGCAGCGGAGCGTGCAGCCCTTCAAAAAAACCTCGGTGCGGATGCCCGGCCCGTCGTGTACTGTGAATCTCTGAATATTAAATACTATTCCCTCAGCATTTCCGTCATATGCTCTGTCTTTTTTCTGTGAGCCGCAGCTGCATAGGCACATCCTACCGCCTCCTTTTTGTTTTTTTGACAAGTCCCATGCTTGATGATATAATTAAATAGTTAAGGCAATTAGCCTGAATCGATTATTTTACACTGTTAATTTTACGCCGTTAATTAATAAAGTCAAGATATTGCCTTCACTATTTTCCATAATGAATTTTGTATAAAAACACAATCGGAGGGCTCTGATGCCGCCAAAATCTAAGACAGACGAACAACGGAAAAAAGAAAAGCAAGAAATAATTGCCGCAACGCTCGACATAATCAACAAGCATGGGCTTGAGTCCCTCTCTATGCGAAAGCTGGGTTCCGTCCTGAACATGTCGGGCGCCAACGTCTATAATTATTTCTACAGCAAGGACGAGCTATACCTTCATATACTGATGTCCGGCTTTGAACGGCTTGGCGCCAGACTGAGGGAAGCTGTCTCCGGCTTTATAGATCCTTTTGAAGCTCTCGAAAACCTACTGGAAGAATTTTTCCGCTTTGGGATGGAGTATCCCAGTTATTATGAACTGATGTTCAGCACGAGAGACCCCAAGTCTCAGGACTATGTTGGAACACCCGTTGAACAGCTTGCAAAGGACGAGAAGGCTGTTGCTGTGCTTTCTTTCGAGGCCCTCGAGGAGAGCGTCGGGAAATGCTTGCCGGGAAAAGCCGGAGACGAAATTTCCGCAGCCGCCGCTTTGATTCTCTGTGAAATGCACGGCTGCATAAACTTATACCACACCAACGTGCTTAAGGAGCTTGATACGAGCGCAGAGGCTATGAAGGACGCAGCTATCAGCAACATTATTTCAAGGCTGAAAAGCTGAAACAATTTAACAGCGCCGGAGCTCAAAGAGCTCCGGCGCTGTTAAATTGTATTAATATATAAGCTTTCATCTGTTTCGGGCTTGTTTTCGTTTCTTTGTGGCTCAGCTTTAAAGGATTCTGTTATTTAAAGTTGTGCGCTTTTTCAAGCACCATGTCCTTAACCTTCATTAAGCGAACCTTTGACGAGCGGTCATTTTCCTCCAGCTTCATGGATATATACCTGATGTTTTCCTGACACTCCGGAATCATGACGTATTCAAGCGCGTTTACGCGCCGCCTGGTTCTTTCGATCTCCTCGGCCATGAGCTGCATGGTCTTTTCAACCTGCGCGAGCTCCAGCATATCCTTGAAAACACGGGAGAGTATCGCGAGAGCGTCATCAAGCTCCCCGGAGGTCTGCGCGAAGCCGTAAGGGTAAATATCGCCGCTGTCCGCCGTCTTTGTTTTGAAATCATAGACAGGCACGTTGACACTCATGATATTTTTAAACTGCATCGTGAGTTCTACGCTCTGGCGCGGGTAAAGTATGGCCTGCTCCAGCATATCAGGGCTCATAACGGCGGATGCAACGGTCAGAGCGGAAAAAGCCTCAGTGAGTCCTTCTTCAACACGGGTACGCAGCTCACGGTTTCGGCGCACAACGTCCATAAACTGACGCATGAGCTCGTCGCGTTTGTCCTTGAGCAGCTTGTGACCGCGCAGTGCGGTTTTTAGCCTAGTTTTTTGCTGGTTCAGAACCATTCTGGTAGGAGTTATGGCTGTCTTCGGCATATTTAATGATCATCCCTTTCGCCGGGTCATTGACACAAGCGCCCTCTACTGCTCCTTGTGCAGGTATTTCTCGATGTGCTCTGTTTTGACGCGTTTGAGCTCGGAGGTCGGCAATATTGAAAGAAGCTCCCATCCTAAATCAAGCGTCTCCTCTATAGAGCGGTTGACTCCATTTCCCTGGCTGACATAGCGCTTCTCAAACTCATCGGAAAACTTCGCATAGAGCTTGTCTACGTCCGTCAGAGCTGCCTCGCCCAGTATCGTCATAAGCTCCTTTGCTTCTTTGCCCTTTGCGTAGGCCGCAAAAAGCTGGTTCATAGTGCCGGCGTGATCCTCGCGGGTTTTTCCGGCGCCGACACCCTTGTCCTTAAGACGGCTCAGCGACGGCAGAACATCCACGGGCGGGACTATGCCTTTTCTGTAGAGCTCGCGGGAGAGGATTATCTGGCCCTCTGTTATATAGCCCGTAAGGTCGGGTATCGGGTGGGTCTTGTCGTCCTCGGGCATAGTGAGTATCGGAATCATCGTAATTGAGCCCTTTTTCCCGATGCGACGACCCGCGCGTTCATAGAGCGTTGCAAGATCTGTATAAAGGTAGCCGGGGTAGCCTCTGCGGCCCGGGACTTCCTTTTTCGCCGCTGAAACCTCGCGCAGAGCCTCGGCGTAATTTGTGATGTCGGTCAGGATGACAAGAACGTGCATATCTTTTTCAAAGGCCAGATACTCAGCTGCCGTCAGCGCCATGCGTGGCGTTGCGATACGCTCGACCGCGGGGTCGTTTGCAAGGTTCGTGAAAAGCACGGTGCGGTCGATAGCGCCAGTTCTGCGGAACTCCTGAACAAAGTATTCCGCTTCCTCAAAGGTGATGCCGATTGCGGCAAACACGACCGCGAAATTCGAGGCATCGTCGAGCACCTTTGCCTGACGGGCTATCTGAGCGGCAAGCGCCGCATGCGGCAGACCGGAACCCGAAAAGATGGGCAGCTTTTGCCCGCGGACAAGCGTATTGAGTCCGTCAATCGACGAAACGCCGGTCTGGATAAATTCGTTGGGGTAGTCGCGTGCCGCCGGATTCATCGGAAGACCGTTGACATCAAGATACGCTTCCGCAAGTATCTCGGGGCCTCCGTCGATGGGCTTGCCCATGCCGTCGAAAACACGTCCGAGCATATCCTCGGAAACCGCAAGCTCAAGCGTATGTCCCAAAAAACGGACCTTACTCTCTTTGAGGTTAATGCCCGCCGCGCTTTCAAACAGCTGGACAACAGCCGTATCACCGTCAATTTCAAGTACCTTGCAGCGGCGGGTTTCCCCGTTCGGAAGCTCAATCTCGGCGAGCTCATTATAGGTGACGCCCTCGACCTGCGAGACCATCATAAGCGGACTGGCAATTTCTCGGATCGTTTTATATTCCCTGATCACTTCTCGTCGCCTCCCTCCGCAATATCATTTATCTGTTGCTTAAGGCTTTCAGCGATTTCCCCGAACACCTTTGCAAATTCGTCCTCCGGAACCATTTTAGCTCTTCCGATCTGTACGCGCGCCGGAATGTTGATAATTCTGTTCAACTCGGCGCCACGCTGCATGGCGGCGCGGCTTAAAATATCAAAGTCGAGTATAACCTGTAAAAGCGTTGCCTGTTTTCCATATGACGAATAGCTGTCAACATCAACGAAGGCGTTCTGCTGCAGAAAGTCCTCTCGTATCATCTTTGCCGTTTCAAGCGTAAGCCTGTCTTCCGGCGAGAGGGCGTCCTGTCCGACTAGTTTCACTATCTCCTGAAGGCTTGATTCCTCCTGAAGAATGCTCATCGTCTTGTCTCTGTTCTGCATAAATTTTGCACCGAGCTTGCTGTCATACCAGCCTTTCAAGCCGTCCACATACAGAGAGTAACTGGTGAGCCAGTTGATTGCCGGGAAGTGGCGAGCATATGCAAGGCTTGAATCAAGTCCCCAGAAGACCTTGACTATACGCATGGTCGCCTGCGAAACGGGCTCGGAGGTGTCGCCGCCCGGAGGCGATACGGCGCCAATTGCCGTAAGGCTTCCCTGTCTGCCGCCGGAGCCGAGGCATTCGACTACGCCCGCACGTTCATAAAACTGCGCAAGGCGGGAGGCGAGATAAGCGGGGTAGCCTTCTTCGCCGGGCATTTCCTCAAGACGGCCCGACATTTCGCGCAGTGCTTCCGCCCAGCGTGAAGTGGAGTCCGCTATGACCGCGACATCGTAGCCCATGTCGCGGAAGTATTCCGCGATTGTAATACCCGTATATATCGAAGCTTCGCGTGCCGCAACCGGCATATCCGAGGTATTAGCAATTAAAACGGTACGCTTCATCAGCGGTTCGCCGTTGCGCGGATCCTTGAGTTCGGGGAACTCCATCAGAACATCCGTCATTTCGTTTCCGCGTTCGCCGCAGCCGATGTAGACGACGACGTCAACGTCCGACCATTTCGCGAGCTGATGCTGAACAACGGTTTTTCCGCTTCCGAAGGGGCCGGGAACGGCCGCTGTGCCGCCCTTCGCTATCGGGAAGAGCGTATCAATAACCCTTTGCCCGCTGTTGAGTGGACGCGTGGGAACATGCTTCTTTAAATACGGACGGTTTTTTCTCACGGGCCACTTCTGCATAAGCGTAAGCTTGTGGCTTGTGCCGTCATCGCCCTTTACAAGGCAAACGGTGTCCATGACCGTAAAAGAACCCGCCTGTATTGAAATCACGGTTCCGGAAACGCCCACGGGAACCATAATCTTATGCAGTATCGCGCTCGTTTCCTGAACTGTCCCGATGATATCTCCGGCAGTGACCTTCTCCCCCTGCGCGGCAGTCGGAACAAAGTCCCAGAGTTTTTCACGGTTCAGGGCCGGAACGTCGACGCCTCTGGCTATCGTGTGGCCTGTCAGCTTGCGAATCTCGGTAAGCGGGCGCTGAATTCCGTCAAATATACCGTCGAGCATGCCGGGTCCGAGCTCAACCGAAAGCGGGTAGCCTGTGGTCTCGACATCCGCGCCCGGTCCGAGTCCGCTGGTTTCCTCATACACCTGAATCGAAGCGCAATCGCCCGTCATATTGAGTATCTCGCCGATAAGCCTCTGCTTTCCGACACGGACGACGTCGGAGACGTTAGCGTCCTCAAGCCCTTCGGCAACGACCAGAGGTCCTGACACTTTGATAACTTTTCCGCTCATGTTTATGACCATACCTTTCGCTCAACTTACGGCACAAAATTACCATTAAAAGGTATGGTCATTTTGTGCATGTGCTGCGGTTGCCTGAAGGGCGAGCAGCACGCATTTGAAATTGATGTATATTGAAGCACAGCTTCAATATACCTTCCTTCATCTAAAGGATATCACTGCCTACGGCACGCAGAACAGCGCTCTGCAGGGCCGACTGTCCCAGTCCGAGAGAGCCTTCCCTGCCGGGAATAAGGATAACAGCCGGTGTCGGAATGTCCTTAAATTTATCGATTTCTGCCGAGAGCGCTTTGAAAAAGGTCTCCTCGACATAAATGATAGCATAGCTTTCGTTCTCTTTTGTCAGTTTCTTAAAAACGGCAAGAGCTTCGTCATTGCCAAGGACCGGGAAAACATCGAGTCCCAGCGCCTTAAAGCCCATCACTGTCTCTCTTCCGCCTACGACTGCAATCTTAAGCAATTATATCACGCAGCCTTTCCCGGATAAGCGAGGGGTCTACTCCCGAGAGCTTGCCCGTTAAAATCATTCTGGCGGCTGTAATCTCATTTTCCAGCGCCGCAAGAAACGCAATGACAGGCGCTGCGCCGAAGGTCATATCTCCTGCCGTTCCGAAAAATCTTGTCAGCACATTGTCACACTCTTTTTCGAATTCCGTCAGTTTCCCGCCCTTAACGGCTTCCGCACCCAGCAAAGCCGCGTCCCTGTATGCCGACGACTCATAAAGCGGGACAAAGCCCTGATCCGTATAGGCCGCCTGCGCAAGCTCATCGGACCTTATGTTTCCGCCCTTAATCAAGGCATTTTGCAGGAAGTCCGCGTCTCTGCCGATTCTGAGCGTCCGCACTGCAGCTCTGAGATTAGCTCCGTCAACAGCAAGCTTCACATAGTCTGTCAGAAACGGGGTGTAGAGCTTTTTCGAACGCTCCGCAAGCTCCTCAAAATACGCCCTGTCCAGAACGAAATCGGCTAGCTGAGGATTTTCGGTCCGCTTTATGACACTGCTCGCCTCTGCAAGCGCTTTGGAAAGCTTGCCCGGCAGGATCGAATAGTTTCCCGAATAATAGGCGTCGGAAAAGGTTTCGCTTGGGACAGTTCCCGAATCGGAGAGCAGATACTTTCCGTCTATATCGGCGCTTTCCGCCTTAATCAGCACCTTGGCATTGTGATAGTCGTATTTTAGACTGAATACATCCAGAATTTCCGGCTCCGGAACAAAAGAGCGGATTTCCGTAAAAATCTCCGCCCTGTGCGCGGAGAGCGCTTTTTCAATTCTTGAAGCGTCCATTCCGGACATATCCGTGTAGCCGCAGTCCGTCAGCATTTTTGCTGCATCGTCGAAGCTCTGCGCTTCCAGCATGCGATCCATTTTTTCCTTTGTCAGCATCCTGGGTGCCTTGGCCCGCAGCGCGGACGTCAGGAATACATAATTGTAGTCGTTCATTCTTTTTTCTGACAAGTGCTTCCCTCCTTGCTGCGGGGTAATAACATGGGGAGTAAAAAATCAGTCGGCAAACAGCACTTCAGCGATATGCGTTGTCAGCTCGCTTTTTGAAAGCTCGACAAGCTTTTCAACAGTGCAGTTGACCTCGATATCCCCCTGCTTGACTATAAGACCGCCTTTAAAGCTCCCCGTCGTTTCACTGACTGTGAGCTTGGGAAGAAGTCCCTTCTTCTTTAGAATCTCGTTCGCCGCTTTTACTACCGACTTCGCGCAGGACGCCTTGTCCTTCGCGTTAAAAATAAGCTCTTCAAGACCCGTGCTTGCGGCAGCGCCGGCCTGTCTTGCCAGAAAGTCGACGTACTGATTTTCCGGAAGACTGCAAAGAGCCGTCACGGCCTTGTCAAAGGCTCGCGAAACAGTCTCCTGCTTCATGGCAAGAATACTTTTTTTTGCTTCCATAGCCGCGGTTCCCGCAAGGCGCGAAACCTGCGTTTCGCATTCCTTTGTACCCTCGCGTATAAGCTTCCAGTATTCTTCCTGAGCCGTGTTGCTATATGATTCCTTTATTGCGCCGCACTTTTCAGCCGTTTCCGCCTGCATTGCGGCAATTTCCTCGCGAGTCTCCGCGTCGATACGTTCGGTAATCTTATTTATTCCTTCCATCGAATATTACCCGCGCCTACTTGACAGCAGCCGAGATACCGATGAGCATAATGAAGGAAGCAAGGAAAGACAATATCGCGTAGAATTCGACTATAACACAGAGCATGACCCCCTTACCCATGCTGTCGGGCTGCTTGGCCAGAAGATGAATCGAGCTGACGGCGACGCGTCCCTGATATATTGCGGAGAAAGTACCGCCGATTGCGATGGGCAGGCAGGCGCCGGCATAAAGCAGGCCGACGGAAATTGGCATACCTACGGCTGTTCCCGCCATAACGCCCATCTGGATAATGCAGATAAACCAGATTACGAAGCCATACAGTCCCTGCGTACCCGGGATAACCTGCAGAATGAGTGCCTTTGAAAACAAGTCGGGCTTCTCTCTTAGAATCCCCGCTCCTGCCTCGCCCGCGATGCCTGTTCCCTTTGCGCTTCCTACACAGCAGAGAACCGCCGCGATACCGCTGCCCAGAATACCTATCAGCATTCCGCCGTACTTTGCGATTAATTCTTGCATTTGTTAATCCTCCTCGATGATATTATAAAAGTTTGTCTTAATTGCGAGAGGCTGATAAGGTTTTCCGCCCTCGCGATAGAACTTTCCAAAGAATTCAAGATATTGCAGACGAAGTGAATGAACGAACGCTCCGATAAGGCTGAGCGAGAGGTTCAGTGCGTGTCCTATAAGGAAGAGCAGCGCAAATCCGATTATGTTGCCTGTCATCGTGCCCAGCGTATTGAATACGCTTCCGATAACGGCTCCCGCAAGCATCAGCGCCATCAGGCGGCAATATGAAAGCACGTCTCCGAACCAGCCGCTCGCAACGCTGTACAGGCTGAAAATTCCGTTTCCGATTTTTCCGCCGATTGAGGGACTCGATCTTCCCTGTGTCAGAACTATCATCGCAACTCCCGCGTATGCGACATACCAGGTAACTCCCAGAACACCGAGAGCTATCCCAGCGAAGAAGAGCCAGAGCGAGCCTACATCGTATATGGCGTCGAGCCACTGACCGTCGCGGATAAGCATGTACCCGTTTATTGCCGTTCCGACAATAAGCTGGATAAATCCCAGAATCAGCGCGCCGATGAGCACCTGAAGCGGATTATTCAGCGGGTCGATGAGTGCCGGTATGCTGACTGCATGCCCGTACATTCCGGCTATCTTCGCAATTGCGTCTCCGAAAAACGAACCGGAAAGTATTCCGAATATCGCTGTGGATATGCCGCAAATCATAAGAAGCCCCGGTGCTCTGCCCTGTGCTCCCTTAGGCTTTGCTTTGATTTTGTACAGCAGCCCTCCGAAAAATAATATCATTCCATATCCGAGATCCGCAATTATTATCCCGAAAAACATCGAGAAAAAAAACATTAAAAACGGATTTGGGTCAATACCGTTATATGCCGGCATACTGTACATTTCAGTGAGCATTGAGTACGGAGAAGTAAAAGCGTTATTGCGCAGTTTGACGGGTACATCCGGCGTATCTTCTTCAGACGGCTCGGTTGTTTCCCATGCGCAGTGAAACTCCGACAGGACATTTCCAAGCTCTTCTTCCTTGCAAACGGGAACCCAGCCCTCAAAATTGATCGTCTTCTCGGTGCAGAGCAGTCTTTCCTGGTTTTCTGCCCGATAAATTTTTGTGGAAAGCCTGTCCGCGCACAGCTTCAGGTCCTCCCTGAATGAGGCCGTCTTCTCAAGAAACGAAGTGCATTCCACTTTCTCGGCTTCAAGCTCCTTCAGTTTATTTGTCAGGCTTGTTACGTTCTCGGCGGCCGTACCCTTCAGCTCCGAAACCGAGGCTTGCGAAAATCCAGATTTTCGGACTATCTCAAGAGCCGCGGCTTTGTTTTCCTTCATAGCGATGAGAAGCAGGTAATGCTGTTCTCTGTCGGAGGAAACCTCTATGAGCTGGCTTTCATCCACCGCGGCATAGAGCTCTTCCTCGAGCGCTCTCAGTTTGACGGAAGCCGGTAAAACTCCCGGCATAATGAAGCAGGTTCTGGTTTCGGACAATTCAAAGGGAATATTGAGCGTTTCCCACGGCCTGAGATTAGCTATCTGACCTCTGACCCTGCTTTGCTCGGCTGTAAGGCGCCTTATATGCTCGTCCGTTTCGGCAATTTCCCTGGCGTGCGCAAGGTTTTCGCTCAATGCGGTTTCATCCATAACGGATTGGGCCGTTACTTCCGGCTTTACTGTAAACATTCCGGATTTCGCTGGAACATATACATTCAGAATGTCCAGTCCCGCGAGCAGTTTGGCATATTCGGCTCTGCACTCGTTTAGCCCCGTGACTTCTTTTGAAAAAAAATGGGCTTCTTCGGAATTCTGCTCAGGCTCTTCAGGCTCGGTTATCTGAACACAGCCCAAAAATGTGAGTTCCCGCAGCAAAGCCTCCTGTTCGGATTTGACGGCAGCCAGCTTCAGGCGTTTCATTTTTTCAATGGCCATCAGCTGTTCACTATCCTTTCAGTTACAAGCGAGATTGCCTTATCCATTCGGCTCTCCGCTTTTACAAGCATAGACGCCTTTCGGTTTTCGGTTTTTCTGGCAAGCTCTTTCGCATCCTCTCCGGCCTTTTCCTCGGCCCTTCGCTTAAGGTCCCGTATCTCTTCCTCAGCTTTTCCGACAGCCGCAGCAACAGCGAGCTTCCCGTTTTCCTCAGCCTCGGCAACGAGCTTTCTGGATAGGGCAAGCGCTTCAGCTTTGGCTGCCTTTGCCCTTTCTTCGGCATCAGTAATCTCTTTTATAGCTTCTAGTGGCATTTTCATCCCTCCACGAGCCGTTCAAATAGTTATTCTATAATAATATTAAATGGTATTATTGTCAATCGCGCTCTATATAATCAGTGCTTTTTTCGGGAAACTTTGTGTATTGATTAAAGAAATAGGATTAAACACCTCTGCCATCTGTTAATTCCTAATATATGCGGCTATCTTATTCATACTTTCGGACATAGCCGTCATCACTTTCCTTCAATGTCTGCTTTTAGCATCAGCAGAAAGGGCTACTTGAATTTATCGCTTATTTTACTTATACTAAAACTATTTCTTCCATACAGGAATACGCTTTTTTTACATGCCAGTTTAGGCCGCTAGGATAGAAAAAAAGACTTCGAAAGCCGCGTATAGGCTTATAGATTACCTGCAACGCTTTGTGAAATATGTGCGCTGATATCGGCTCTGTACGGCTCGCGGCGGAGTCGATTTTTTGGTGAAAATTGTTGGCCAGTGATGTAACGGAGTACATGCGTATTCCGTCA
>JASDTK010000090.1:6544-17883 GCA_041891555.1 Oscillospiraceae bacterium | reverse complement strand
CTCTACATCTAGTATGTATTTATCATTCTGAAGGCATACGACGGTAAGGCTATTTCCATCCTTGAGCATGTTGCAGTACTGCTTTGTAAACAGTCCGTTAGGGGATGGATTAGGATAGAATTGGCTTGTTAAGAAGACTATATGCATAGAAATTACCAGTCAAATTAAGAATTCAGGCAGTACGAAACGGCCTTGCTCAGCTCGTTTACTGCCCAAGGAATATTCAGCCTCATTGCATTATCGTGAGAGAGCCTTCCCATTTTATTTAGCTTGCTGCGGCTTACAATGCAATTACTCATTGCCTCAGCAAGACTGTCCTCATCTTTACAGGGAACAACATAACCATTTTCCGCATTGATAATAATATCGGGATTTATCCCTACATTGACTGTTGTAATTATCGGCAGCCCGCATACGGCGGCATGAACGCAAGCCAGAGAATAATGCTCCAAAATGCTTGGCAGCACATAAACATCAGCGGCCAGATAGTATTTGCCTATCTCGTGCAGCTTGATAAAATTTGAAAACAAAACACCTTCAACATTATTGGCTGAGATATATTCAAGTACTTTTTTCTTATCCTCGCCGTCGCCTATGAGCAATAGCTTGGCGTTGTCATGGCAGCGTTTAACCTTATGAAACGCCTTAACAAGGGTCAGTACATCTCTGACAGGCAAATAACGTCCCGCGTACATAAAAAGCAGGTCATCGGGAGAAACCGAAAGAGATTTTCTCAATTCGGAGGCGAAAGGCAATTGCTCTTGAGCCTCCTCATACAAGGCGTCTACGTCGAGACAGTATGAGCCGAGAAAAATACTGTTTTCCTTCGCGCCGCGCTCGCAAAAATACTTTTTTGACGCAAGTCCCGGCACATATAGGGCATCGGCCTTTCTTATTATCGCAGCCGTAAGAAAACGTCTGCGTATTTTTTTTAAGAATCTCATTTTCCCGTCAGCAATTTCATCGCTCGAATACAGTATCTTAATTTTTTTGTGCAGGGCAATCAGCAGCGCCGCAATGGAGGGCATGCGCGAATGTCCAGGTATAAGAATCAGGTCATACTTCCTGCGCGATAAAATATTCCTCATTTCTTTAAAGCACTTAAAGCACTGGCGATATTCCGCATATTTCAGCACAGTACAGTTTTCCTCCGGCAAGCTTATATCCTGATATGAATGTCCCATATCAAGCGGGTGGTAGTACACAAAATCAATGTTATACTCATCGCGTTTAATTTCCGCAAAGCTGTACATTACAGGATCTCGGTACGGCGTCGGATAAATTGATAAAAACACGAGATTCTTCAAACAAGCTTCACCTCATTTTTAAAAGTGCATCAAACATCGAACTCCACCCAACATCGCAGTGCCGTTCGTTATACCAGCTATTGCTTTCTATGATTTCGTATTCAGTTTTGTTCTTAATCTGCATTTCCATGAGGTCGGCAAGCTTTTCAGCTGAATCGGCCGTAAAATACGATACATTCGGATATCCCTCAAGAATTTCGTGGGAAAATGGCATATCCGACGCAATTATACGCGATTTTACAAGTGCGGCTTCCAGCAGCGGAAGCCCGAAGGTTTCAAGCTTAGAGGGAAAAATAAGCGTAGATGCTGAGTATTGCCGCATGACGTCATCGTGAGCCATTCTGCCGACACAAACAATTTGTGGCATCTCATCGTGAGAATAACCGGGTATCTCCGCCTGCATATCTATTGTCAAAATAACTTGAAATCCGGAGATTCCACGCTCTGTCAATATTCTGGCGGCCGCAATAATAACTTCATGGTTTTTATATGTATTGCAGGCGGCAGGATAAAAAAACGAGCAGCGACTTGTTTCGCTATCCTCGTAATATGCGTCAAAATTCAAGTTGAATTCCGGCTGATCGACCAAAACCTTCGAAATGTCCGCTCCCGTCTTTTTACAGATTGCGTCTCTCATCCATTTTGTCTGCACAACAACTTTATCCGCTCGCCTAATGCTGCGAAAAATTAGGCGCGAGATGACATTTTGATAAATCCATTCAGTCCGGTTTTTCAGTATGCTGAATTTAATGCTGCTAAAGGGAATTGACTGGTGGACATACAAAACCTGCTTTTTTTCGCTTGCCGGAACACAAATGTTCTGCAAAGATACCACTGCATCAACATTTTTTTTGCAGCACAAGCTTGGAGCCACAAATTTATCAAACGCCAATCTGTGCAGCCAACCCTTTTTTATCCAAAAGTAATTTTTCACATGAATATTGTCTGTGTTATTAAAAATCGGCGTACTTAAAATTAATTTCCAGTCAATGCTTCTTTCCTGCGCGGCTGCGGTATAAAAGCTCTTTAGAATTTCCAAAGCTCCGCCTGTTTCTGCCGCAACGTCAAAAACAATTACTTTTTTTCGCTCCAGTATTTCTACGACTTTTTCCGTGACCGCTTGTATTGGCGATTGCGCGTTTACAACATAGTGCCATCTGCCGTTTTCAATCTCTGTCATATACCGATGGATTCTAATAAGGCGCACATCATACGGTTCGTAATGAAGATCGTTTTTTTCAAGTGAGCGCCGCATAGATTCCTCAATCGGTATGGTGAATATAATGGATTTATCGGGCTTTTTTATAAGTTTGAGCATTGCCTTCCAGCACAGCCACTTTTCAAATTTAATATCTTTATACTTCAGAGAAAAATCAATATATGTATCCCATATATATCGGTCGCAAAGTATTATGGTTCCGGTCATTTCAATCCAGCGAAATACTATGCCGTAATATCTTATTAAGTCTACGATTGATGCCCACAGAAGCAGCTTTGCCTTTCTACGGTTTCCGTTGATTTTTGCTCTGTAGTCTGCTTTCTCGGCTTCGGAAAGCTGTTTATCCTTACGGATAAATGTCTTTATCCCTTCAAGCCATGAGGTGTAACCGCCTCTGCTCCAGATTACACGAACCTTGATTCCCTTTTCTTCATAATACTTCCGGATTATTTCAATTTGTGTTGACTTGCCGGAACAGTCGATTCCGCTGAAAGTAATCATACCAAGACTCCATTCATATAAGGCTTTTAATATGCAGGAGATACCCCAGTGCCTTCCTGCCATATTTTCTCTTTACCCATTCGGAGTCAGGAAACAATATCCTGAAGAATCCGTGAAGACCGCCCTTGTCGTCGCTTAAAGAATCAATCCTCAATTTATCAAGCTTGTTCGGGAAATCCTTCAGACGGTTATTCTGAGAATTGTATACAACTCGAAGAAGCTTTGCCCTAACCTTTGAGCAGCCCAGATTCAAAATGCTGTCAGGTATTTCAACACCCAGCAAGCTCTTGGACAGAAATGCCGCCGTAGAAATGCGAACGCACATTTCATCGCGCTCTGCCCATTTTTCTATAAGCGGCCAGTCTAGCCCCCCGGCAGCAGCGTTTGCGATGTCGTAATACAGCCGGATATCCGGAGCCTTGCAAAAACCGTGTACAGCTATGTGCAGCATACATATGTACATCAGTGCCTCAGGCGGGGGTATTAAAATGTTTGTATTTTTATACGTCCTGCTGTTGCTCCAATCCATAAACGGGCCTTTGGCCGTTAGGCAGGGCAGGTTTACACGGCAGCTTACGTCCCAGCTGATGCCGAAATAAAAGCCGGCTGGAAGTACGTTTTCATTTTTATAACTGGTGGAAATCAGAATATTGCCGGCGAAACGCTCCTCGTATGTATATCCCAATTTGCTTAACACATTATTGATTTTATCTTTTTCGCTTATATCCGCGTAGTTATCCACATCGCCCGAACCGAACATGGCGAGATCCTGACCTGACGCCAAAAGTGCCCCGAAATTCTCGACGGCACAAATCCTGCTGACGCCGTTAGTTCGAAGCTCTGAATACACAGCGTCAAGGCATTCAACTACCCGCTCATTCCGTGCGCGGTATTCGTCTGATATGGATTTCCAGTATTCAACGTCACTACCAAGTCTGCACATCAGCATAGCTGTCGCAGGAATTATTTTCTTCTTCTTAGCTCTGGAAGCAATTTTAACTCGCCCTTCTTCTGCGTACAGTTTTGCTATCTCCTTTTTTTCATGATCAGTCAACTCAATGTGCTTAAAAGCAGCTCTATACATTATCCAATACCTGTTTTCAAGCTCCATCACTGCTCCTCATTTCCGCTCGATTATGTAGATTTCGGCTTAACTGTTGAAAGCACTGTCCTCGCAATTGTTCCGGAAGCTGTAATATGTCGGTCAGATAAAACGCAAGATTTTCAAGAATGATTAAAAAAGCTATAGCGCTGAGCTGATTTGCGGAATAGTCTTTTTTTTCGTCATTAATAAGAAAGCGGTCATCTTTAAAAACCATATCGCGAACGTCAACTGCAAATGCTCCTGAATGAAGTTTCCAGAGCAAGGTAGCGGGATCGTACCAGACAGAACGGCGGCCATTTGTTTCCCAGTCATAAATAACGGTATCGCCATTTTCTCTTATCCATATATTACCACCCTGCAGGTCGCCGTGGCTCAGCACCGTCGGGACCTTGAGACTGCAATGCTCCGCCCCGCAAACAGCGTATTCAATATAGCCGGCAAATGTTTCTTGAACGCAGACTCCATTTGAAAGTTTGGAAAGCATTTTTTTAATACTTTCACTTAGACTCCGGGTATATTCTCCGCAATCTATGTACTGAATTGTATCCTTTGCAATTACTCCCATATAAGCCAATGCGTCTGATGTTCCTTTTTCATAAGCCAGCTGATTTCTCACTCTGGCCAAGGGCTTGCCGTGCATAATCCCTTCACGATACCAACGGGGCCCGTATTCAAGAACTCTGGGTACAAAGGGATAGTCGGCGGACAGGCGAAAGTTCAGCTGGTTTTCCATGAAATCCGTTTTATAGCTTTCTTTCACCATGCAGTCCACGCAGTCATGCTCAAAATCAAAAAAGCGAATAGCGCGGTTGCAGGGTAATATAAAGATCGGCTCCGGAACTGCCGCCGAGGGCTCTACGAAAAAGCGTTTGCCAGCCGTAAGTCCGCGCGAGGCAGTAGAAACAAAAACTGCGATTTTGCCAAGCAGGTATTTCAGTAAACTGCCGCGTATGTTGTACTCACTGTAAAGGAACTCTCTCATACCTACCGTGATTTTTTTACCAGCGATAAATGAGGGAATGAAATACAAATATAGCTTTCTGCAATCATCTGTCTTATTGAAGCCGACACTTATTTCAGCGCCGTACACCAGCCTATAGTAGCTGCGCACGGTAGCGAAAAGCACATCATAAAAAGGCTCCCGCTCAAACATTGACAAGATATCCATTCTATTCTCCTCAATTCATAAGCCTACGCTTCCAAGAATTGACCTGCAGCAGATGTCAGCGTTACAGAATTCTTCAAGGTAACGCCGTCCGGCGGCGCCGATTTCCGCGTATTTTTCGGAGGAGGTAAGAATTACTTCGCAGAAATTCTTAAATTCAGACGGATTACTGCTCTGGCACCACCACCCGAAGCCACCGTCCGTGATTATCCTACCGACATCCGTATTACAGTCTGTGCAGGCGAATATCGGCATGGACTGTTCCATATAGGACAGCATTCTTGAAGGAAAATTCGGTATAGTGAAGCGATGGTCAAGAAACAGCATGCCGATGTCGCAGGCCATAAGCAGCGCATCGTATTCCGCTTTTGGAAGGCCGTTGATTAAAAGTATATTGCCGGGACTGCGTTCTTTAACATATCGCTCCAAAACATTGTAACAGGTTCCGGTTCCACACATGATGAAATAGCAGTCCCAGCGATTTTCTAACTGCTTCAGGCACTGTACCGCAAACGGTATATCCTGGGGCGCACCCATGTTTCCGCCATAGATGAAGACGACTGCCTCTTGCGGGATTCCATATTTTTCGCGTTGCTTCTGCCTGAGGCTTTCCTCTATTGCAAGCGGCTTCGGAATAATACTGTTTGGACAGACAGAGACTTTTTCCGGCGCAATCTTCGTATTATGCGCTAAAAGATAAGCCATGTTTGCGGGGGACATACAGCCTATGTTATCGGACAGAGCATAGAGCTGTTTTTCTTTTTGCCTGAAATATCGGTGTAGGAGACCGCCTTTGCGCAGCATTCCGAGGTCGACTGCGTTTTGAGGGAAAATATCCTTCAGCAGAAGGTAGGCAGGCGCGTGATGCCGAGCCTTTTGTTTTTTTACAACACCCGCAATAGTAATCGGAGGGGTTGAATACAGGATTAAATCAAATTTTATTCCGGAAAAGTATTTTTTGACTGCGGAAGTAAACCGGTGACCTAGACCGATTGTGGAGAGTCCTTTTTTTATCAGCGAGACGCCGCTCATATTTTCGACTTTAACCGTTAAGTTCGTGTAGTCAGCGAACTCAAGCAGCTGTGTTTCCCGGGCAAAGCGCTTTTCATATGGCGACACGATAAACGGACGATGTCCGCAATTTATAAAAGCCAGCATTAAGTCGGAGTAGATATTATGAGTATCAATGCTGTCGAACTGGCTCATAGTCAAAAAAAGGATGTTCATTTTCAGCTCCTATACAGAGGAAAAAACCTTGAATCCGCATCGAACTCAGGCTTTTGAGAACGTATGGCAACCAGTTGGCTATATATATCAGCCTGAAAAATCTTTCGTCCAGTATAGAACGGCAGCTCACCGCCGGGGGCAAAAGCCTTTTTATAGCGATATATCCCGTCTTTGGGAAGAAAACCTCCGCCTAAAACAAACGCCCTTCGTCCGGTTCCCTTGCACCACCTGATTATCTCGAATTTGATCAGGTCATTGGGTCGCATCGGGTAAAAATCCTGCAGCGTGCCGCCTAGAAAGGAATAGGCATAATTCTGCGAGCAAAGTACCAGCTCCGTTGCGATAATCCGTTCATCACGCCATACATGGAAAAAGGCAAATTGTCCCTTCAGCGTCTGGATAAGATTTTCAAAAAAAGACGGCTCAAAGTAGTAGTAATCTTTTG
Organism: Oscillospiraceae bacterium; assembly: GCA_041891555.1. GTDB lineage: Bacteria > Bacillota > Clostridia > Oscillospirales > Oscillospiraceae > UBA2658. The sequence continues at coordinate 10,914 of JASDTK010000090.1, read as the reverse complement.
CTTTATTTCGTTTCATCGTTTTGTAATAGATATCCAGAAACTTAGCAAGATGTTCTCCAACTGCGTCTACCGTTACCGTCAAGCCGCAGCTTTGAGCGCGTTTAACATTTTTTCTTACTTTGTGGTCAAATTTCATCCAAATTTCATCCATAGTAGGGACAAGATCGCAAACCACATTATCGGAAACATGAATAATATCGCCTGGATACTGAAGTCGCAAATCTATATTGTCATACAGGTGGAACCTGACAAATTCAGCTATAATTCTGTTGTCATGACAGTAGTCCGACCAGGCTGAGTAGAATCCCGATATCAGCTCCTTTGATGACTCTCCCGCAGCAAGCAATGGTCCACCGTATCCGTAAGACGTCGTTGTGTCATAATACTGCACACCGGAAACCAGCCAGGGTACGGCCCGCTTTATATACATGTTGCGAATCGTACCATCCTTGCCGGTATGTTCAAAGGTCTCACAGAAGCCGCCTTCAAGCCTTTCGTATAGCTTCCCATATGAGGGATTGAAGAATATATCAAACATGGCCTAAATTGGCTTTCTCAATTGAACCCGCTCGGGCACATATCCTTCACGTTCATATAGCCTGATGGCACCCTGATTGTATGCCTCGGCGTGGATGTAAAGCGCTAGCAAGCTCTCTTTCCGCGCTTCGTTTTCAACCGCGTTAAGCAGCTTTGTTCCCAGCCCATAGCCTCTGTAGGCGGCATCAATCTGGACAACGCTTACATACATGCGATTTTCTTCTCTGAACACTACGTTGTATGCCCATATAAAGCCGATAAGTTTATCCTTCTCATCAACGCATCCAAATACAACCGCTGAATCATTTCCGATGTATTCAATTAATTCATCGACTTTACTCTCAGCATCACTGTATGAGAATGATGCGGTAAACGAGCAAGATTTAACATTATCAAAATACAAGGCGGCAAGAGCTTGTTTATGTTGGACACCCTGCTCCTTCGACAATTTTACAATACTTATAGTTTCAGGCACGAAATTACCCCCGATAAACTGGAAAATAGTTCGTTTTGCTATCGCCGTTCATTCCGACTAAAGCGTTATAGATATATTCGTTTCGTATTTTTGTACCAATATAAAATGGAAAACCTTCGCCGTGGGTAAAGGACATTTTAAAGTTCATCAGTGATTTTTTTGCAGCACCGACTCCGCCGAGATGAAGATACTTAAAGCCATTTTCTTTTCCCCATAACGCGGCTTCATATAGCAGCAGGCTGTTCCCTTGATACTTCATAGAAGAATAGTCATTCGCGGAAAGGTGGTAGTGCAGGTGGTCACCGAGGCCAATAAAGATACCGGAGGAGATTATCCGACCGTCGATTTCGGCGTTGGCTATAAATACTCTATTTTTCAAGGCGGAGAAATGTTCCTGTATGAAGGGAGCTGTAAACTGATAGTACATGCCAATGCCGTTCTTTTTTACAGTATCCCGATACAGGTCACAGAATCCCTCCGAACTTTTTCCGGAAAAATCAAAGTGAACAGAGACGCCCTCATTTTGCGCTTTGCGTATTTCGTTGCGGCGCTTGGATTTAATTTCATCCGTCAGTATATTTTGTACGCTCAGCTCGATTGCAGCCGTCCTGCCGTTATCTCGAAGGCTGTAAATCCGGCTGAAATCCTCGTGATTTTTCAGCCATGGAGAAAAGCGTACATACTCGGCGATGATGTCGTTTCGTTCGCAGTACGCTGAAAAATCGTCGTCAAACGCCTGCAGCAGCTTATCTTTGCTTAAGCACTCCGAGATATACGGCCCGTTGAAGCCATACGGTGTGATGATATCAGAATACTGTTTGCCTTCAGCCGAGAAGGGGACTTTGCGCCTGACATGGGGATAGACGACCGTCCCGTATTCGCACTGCAGAACGTAGTAACCGTAATTCTCGCCGTCTCTTGGCGCATATAAATACAACCATTCCGGTAAGTAGTAGATATCAGGATATTTCATAATCAAGTTCCTTTTGAAAAGTAAATCCTGATTGAATCCGATATGCGTTCCATATCGGCAATTCCATATCTCTGGTCACACGGGACGGCGACTATATGTGAGTAGATATATTTAACGCCGGAGGAGCATTTTTCCGACACCTGCGGCGGCATGGGCCAGATTACCGGAAGATACATATTTCGCTCTGCCATGTATTTTTGAAGAGCAGTACGGCCATCAACATACATGACAAAATAAATCGGTGCGTTTGACTGGCCGAACAGAGTCTCCGGAATACTTATCTGCCTTATGCCCGAAAGAGTGTTCAGCAAATAGTCGTAATTTGCTTTTCTCCGCTGTTTCAGACGCTCATAATCTATTCCCATAATCGACTTTCGTGTTTCATAGGACATGGAGTATATCTCTGTTTGTTCGTCTAAGTATGCCTCTGACGCTGCAAACAATGAGAGGTATTTTTCTTTGACGCTTATATCGGGTGCTGAGGCGTATTCGCGCTTGAGCTTTTGCGCCTCGCGGCGGTATTCGAGATATTTCATATTCTCGGTTGAGGGCGTTTCAATTTGAAATTCACCAGAGCATACCGTTAAAAAAGCTCCGTCCGGAACGCCGTTCCATTTCCGCAGACTGCCAACGCAGAAATTGGAACATGTATGGCAGTTGGTTAAAAACAGACTGTGTGTCAAATCCTCAATTACAACAGCTCCGCTATCGCTCAGCTGTGCGAGATAGTCCCTAATATTAAATATCGTGTCGAACCCAAAATACGCGTGAACCAGCACCACAGATGGCTTCGTTTGTTCTACCAAATAAATAAACTCATCGTAATTCACGAGAAGGTTTTGATCTACATTGTAGTATTTAACAGAGTATCCGGCCTCAATAAACGGACGTATGACCGCCTCGCAGGTGTATGCCGGAAGAACAGCCGTCTTTTGAGGCGGGCTAATACTCTTGAGCGCAAGACGAATAGCGCTGCGCCCCGAATCAAGATAGATTACCGCGGAGGAGTCAGGCAAAGCGCTTTGAGCCATATTCAGTTCTTCAAAAAAGTTGCTCCCGATTTCATCAAAAACCGGAGGCTTTCTTTCAATGTTCAAAGGCCTTGACACATGACTGCCGACAAGCACCGTATTTCCGGTGACTACATCCTTGCGCCGGCAGACTATATGCAATGTCTGTATAACAAGCTTCACGTCCAGCGCGAAGCTGCACTTATCCACATATTCCAAATCATACGCGAACTTTTCTTCCCAGCGGAGCCTGTTGCGTCCGCTTACCTGTGCAAGGCCGGATAAGCCGGGTCGTATATCATGGCGATGCTTTTCCGTCTCCGAATAATGCTGCAGATACTCCGGCGGCAGAGGTCTGGGCCCAATTACGCTTAACTCGCCGCGAAGAATATTCAACGCCTCAGGCAGTTCATCCAGGCTATAGCTGCGAAAAAAGCGGCCAAGTCCGGTTACGCGCTGTTCATCGGGCAGTAGGCTGCCGTCCTTGTCGCATTTGTCGGTCATAGTTCGGAATTTGTATAGAGTAAACGGTTTTCCGCTTTTCCCGATACGCTGTGATTTGAAAATCACGGGATGCCCCAGTCTTGCTCGGACCAAAAACGCAATGATGGCATACAGCCAGAAAAAAACAAGCATCGCAGCCAGAGCACAAACAACATCAATAATTCGCTTGAAATATCGACAGTAGAAGCCTTCTGTTCCTTTTCTCAAGGCGTGCTCACTCCCAAAGCTCTTTTATTACGTTACAGACTCTATCCAAATCATCATCGGTGAGCTTTGTGTCGCTAGGCAGGCATACACCGCCATTGAAGAGCCTCTCTGATACACCGCCGTTGTCGATGTAATCACAGCTTTTAAAAAACGGCTGAAGGTGCATAGGTTTCCAAACGGGACGTGACTCAATATCGTCCTCAATCAGCGCATCCATAACGTCTTCTGCGGATATCCTGCCGTTAATCTGAATGCAGGACAGCCAGCAGTTCTGTCCGACGACTCTGGGCATCATCTCGAGACCATCCAGACTGCTCAGATTTTGACTGTAATAGTCATATATGTACCTTTTCTTTGCAAGACGTTCATCGAGAACAAGCATTTGTCCGCGTCCGATGCCGGCGAGAATATTGCTCATTCGATAGTTGAAACCCAGCTCGCTATGCTGGTAATAACGCGCAGGGTCACGGCTCTGAGTTGCCCAGAAGCGTACTTTTGCTATACGTTCCAATGCATCCGGAGCACTGCAAATAAGCATCCCTCCGCCGGACGTTGTGATTATTTTGTTGCCGTTAAAGCTCAGAATGCCAAAGTCGCCATAGGTTCCGCACTTCCTGTTTTTATACGTTGCGCCAAGTGCCTCCGCCGCGTCCTCCAGCAGCAC
>JASDTK010000090.1:3244-6534 GCA_041891555.1 Oscillospiraceae bacterium | reverse complement strand
CAGCAGCACAGCTCCGTGCTTTACGCAAATTTCGCTTATTTCATCAAGTCTTGCCGGTGTGCCGTAAAGATGAACCAAAATGACAGCTTTCGCTTTCGGGTATTTTTCAAATGCCCGTTCAAGGGCTTCGGGCGACATATTCCAGGTATTGCTCTCGCTGTCTATAAATACAGGCGTGGCTTTTTCATATATGACTGGGTTCACAGACGCGGAAAAGGTAAGAGATTGGCAAAGCACAATATCGCCGCTGCCAATCCCTTCGGCGCGAATTGCAAGGTGCATGGCGGAGGTTCCCGAAACCAGAGCTGCCGCAGCCTTTGCGTCTGTATATGTACAAACATCTTCTTCAAATCCGATAACATTGGCTCCCAACGGTGCAATCCAGTTAGTATCAAACGCCTCCTTGATAAATTCTTGTTCGTATCCTTCGTCGCTCATATGAGGAGTTGCAAGTGATATGTGCCGCCTGCCAGTATTCATATTTCCCTCCCGATATGAGTCTAAATAGTAGAAGCGAAGAAAATGCCTGCCGTAATGCTGCAGGTGAATACTTCTAATATCATGATATGTAAGGAATGCATTTTTGCTATTAATATAAAGCCGCGGCTGACTCATATCCGCTTATATTATGTACTTTCGTTTCGTAAGCTTTCGACGATAATAAAGAAAAGGGGCAGTATTGTGCAGGTGGAATTGCATAAAGATGGCGGACTCTCTCCCAATCAATATGTTTCCTTTAAAGGCTTCAACCGCCTGATGTTTCGTCATCCTTCAGAAAACAGTCCCCACTGCCACAATTATCTTTCAAACTCGTCTCTTTGAATAAGCCCCGCACTGCGAGGTTTTGTGGGCGGAACGGGGGCTTTAGTCCCCCGTTACTTTATCCTGTTTCATAATTGAAAATATGCTTTCATCCTAGTTCTCCTGATTGCGCCGTTCCAAAGCTCGGCTCAAGCGCTCCAAAACGCTGCTTCAGGTGTACGGATGCCTATGCCCTCCACAAAATCGCACACAGGGGCCAACACGCGCGCGACGCTGCGTTTCTCCGCTGCTATCTCACCATGTTCAATCTTCTGGGGTTTGTCAAAGGCAGCTTTGGCTTGGCGTTTGGCTTGTTGGGGCGCAAATTGGCTTCCGGCTGCCCGGGTACTTTCATGTCCCCTTCATGCTATTTGTTCCTAGATAGCAAAAAAGCGGCGAACACAAAGTTCGACGCTTTCATATTAATTAATTGCTTGATAGGGATGTTGATACCTCAACAATAAAAAACGAGCACGAAAATTGCTTTAGCGTACCCGGCCATGTTTGTTATATATCGCAGAGCGTGGCTACTGTTTTTTTCGTTGTTTCTTCAAGAGCGTGGACATATATGTTGTAAGTTATTTCAACCGAGGAGTGTCCGAGAAGCGATGATACGATTTTGACATCTGTATTCTTCGCGATTAGTTGGGTCACGAAGGTGTGCCTGAGCGTATGTATTCCGCATGGTCTGATATTGGCTCGTTTTAATATTGCTTCGAAGGTCCGCGTGAAGTTATCTATCGTATTGAACGTACCGTCGGCTTGAGCGAGTATTGGGCTATCTTCGCCGAAGTATCTGGACTTTTTTAGTTCGTTCAACGCCGCTTTCGCAGCAGCGTTTACTGGGATACTTCGTTTGCCATTTTTGGTTTTCGTCGTCTGAAACTGTTGCTTCCATCCACTCTCGCCTTTAGAGCGATCTCGGACTCTTACAAGTGTTCCGTTGGTATGAATGATACCGCCCGCTTCATCATAATCCGACCATCGCCATGCTAATGCTTCTCCCACGCGAACGCCGGTGTTGAGCGTTAATATCATTGCGTAGCCTAGCGGATATATTGGTTTTTCGTTGCCCCATGTTGCTGTCGCAGCGTTCTTAAATCGGATTATTTCTTCTTCGCTTAGGTATCTTATTTCCTTTATATCAAATTGTTCCTGCGACGGCATTACTACACCGAGCATCGGGTTCTTGACTATTATCTCCTTAGGGAAGATGGCATATTTCATGCTCTCATTGAGCGCGTTATACGCTTTCTTTATGGTCAAGTAGGATTTTCCGTCATCCTGAAGGCGGTTTATTACTTCGTTCTGGATTATCCCGTATGTAAGCTCACTTAGTTTATAGTTACCAATGCATGCAACGATATTGTTCTGCACGGTGCATTCGAGCCTATCATATGAAGTATCTTTAAGGGTGCGGCGCTTTACTGAGGACATCCATTCTGTCATAAAATCTTCTAGCTTCATTTCTGCGCCGGCGGTCGGCAATAGAAACTCAGCGCTCTTTTTATATCCGTCCAGCTTAGCCGTTGCTTCCTTTCGGGTCTTTCCCGTAAAGGTTTTTCTTTTACCGTCAATAGCTATTTGGGCTACCCAAGAGTCCTTAATTTCTTTACCATCTTTATCCCGGCGTCGGTATACTGATCCCTCGCCTACTGCTCGCCTTGATGCCATGTGTCATCACCTCAACGACATCATACCGACAATGTTTTACAAGTCAAGTGAAGAGTGCGTCTAGCTGTTATAAACATTAAGTGAAGTTCATTTGTACCATAACGGAAAGCTTGATACTTCGAAATTCACACAACTTTATCATCCAATGCTTTTTTCTTAGCATTTTGGCAAAACCTAAATTTAATAATACAAATCAACCAATAGTCATTACGGTGTGAATCTAAGAACTTGCTCATCTCGACTTTTGATTGATGCAGGTGCTTTAGCCTGTTGAAGTGTCTTTCCGGTATCTGCGGCAATTCATTAAGTGAGCTAAAATGGTCATCAATATATTTTATAATTTCTTCAACTGGAACTGGTTCTGCATTCCACTCTGTAATTTTAGAAACAATATTGAGTTTAGCATGTGAATACATTTTGCCTGCTATTTGGTGTTTCTCACATAATTGTTTGTGCCCGAGCCTCTGCTTGATCAAAGTAAACGCTAGTAGAAATATTGAAATATACCCAATAATTAACGTTGATTTCTCGATGGCTATATCAAAATACTTTTGAAAATCTAAAAAAGTTATGCCACATAATACGACAGAAACAAAAATCTCAACAGCATCTTCAATACTTGCCAGTCGTTTGTATTCATCGCTTAGTTTAAAGTGCATAGATGCCATTTGATCAAATATTCTTTTTTTGCTATTCGCAATTTCCAGTGCAGTCTTTTCGTTATTCATAATTATCACCGTTAACTAAAAAGTTCTTTAGTTACTGAAGTTGCGTCCGACCCAGAAAAACGTCCAGCAATATCCTTTATGTAATGT
>JASDTK010000090.1:0-3234 GCA_041891555.1 Oscillospiraceae bacterium | reverse complement strand
AATGTGAAAGATGCTGACGACTGACACTGTTTGCTGCACCAAAGTAATCGTCTATAATTCTTGACTGTCCAGTCACATCATTCATTGGTGAAAGGACTCGCTTTGTTGAGTAATCAAGGAGGTGCTTTGTCATATCGTACAGCGTAGATCTACCATTGTATGTCGCGAAAGCGTCAACTGCCAGTGCTTCAACATGATAACCAGATAGTTGATATTGCTGCGGTAGCTTATTAAATAGGTTTTTGGCTAGCTTTACTACTGGTATAACTCTATTACCATTAATTTTATTTATCTTAGTTAGTTTATTTGTAAATGCGGCAATATTAATCGGTGATGACCATCCACGACTTTCTCTATCAGCAATTCTTACTTTTCCATTTTCTCGCAAAGCCGGAAGTAATTGAACTTCGTAATCAGAGAATTTAACAGTTACAGCTAACGCTCCCTTACTAATTTCTGTATTAGGAAAACGTGTTTGTAACATTTTATAAAAAACTTCTTGCAAATCTTTCGGGCTAGTATTTTTATACCGTGCACTGTCTAAAAATACTAATGCATCTACATCGCTGGTTCCCTCAATAAAAGTATTTTTAGAAATTGATCCGCCAAATAGAATAGTAAGTACTTTTTTTGTGATTTATGAGATAGAATTTATTGCTATTACCTGCTTGTCCACCGCAATATAAATAATCGGACCTTACTTTTTTCGTACAGTATAAACATTTGGAGCAGTTCAACCTCGTAATTTTAAAATGGCAAATTCAATTAAGGTTGTAGTTCTTGTAGGTCTCTGTATGCTGTCTTTTTCATAAAAGCCATTTTATCAGATCCATCAGTCCTTAAAACTAAATAATACTGACCATCTCTCTCAATGACGGAATAATCTTTTTCTTCCTCCCTCAAAGTGATGGCAGGACGCTCTTTCCAGAGGACTTTATCAAAATGAAATTTTCGTACATCAAAAAAGCCTGTGCTTTGACAGTGTAGAAGATCGAGCCAATCGAGAAAGAGATCACTAAATTGTATATAAAGAAAGAAAAACTCTTCTACTGGCACACCGCTGCTTTGATTAAAGTATAAATCTCTATTCAAAAAGACCTGCATTTGATAGTATTTTTTACTGTGTGAATAGTAGACATCAGTAATAAATAATGGAACTCCTGAAAAATCATCTTTTTCTTTATCAATAGTAAATGCCTTTGCTTTGTTGTAGTCAGAAGAAATGATATGCAAATTATCATAGGTACAATTAAGGCCATCATTATCAAGATGCTCAATAATGTTGTTTGCTCCAAGCATTTGGTCAACCTTATCTGTACCATAAAGAAAAGATAAAACGAATTTGTGTAATGACACTTTTGGGTTTCCTGATGTCAGATAAGGGTGTTCACCGTTAGAAAAAGTCCATGTATGCTTTTTTACTTCATCCAAAAGGCCGGGATAATCACTGATCTGTGCTGTTCTTCCACGCCATTGATCACGCCTTAATTCATATATATTTCCACTTTTTCTTATCTCCATATCTCTTGGCATAAGTAACCCCACCTTTCATGATTGTATACTTTCCAACTTCCCCTAATTGTTAAAACCCGCTGTTACACGAACTTCGTATAATGGTATTGCTAATAAACGAATTTACGCATTACCAAAATAAAACCGCTCAGCCTTGAGGCGGAGCGGTTAAAAGCTACGCACTGCCCATTATAATTATGAGGCTAATTTGCGAAGTTGCTATGGCTATAAAGTTAACTTTCCTTATTATACCATCGCTGTTTTACAATGACAAGAAAAAGCGATTTTCGACAGTAATATTCCTCACTTAAAATTGCTCAGCAGTTGTCTCTGTATTTTTTATGGCTGTATTTTTTGATATCTCAGGCTTACCGATAATAGTACAATAGACCTAATTCTATCGACTAGTAAACATCTTCAATTTCGTCTTTTTCAAGATGCAATCAGATGTTTCACTCGTCGGAAAAGCCGGGAAAAGTGGGTAAAAATCCGCCTTAATCCGGAAACTGTAACACTCCTTACAATTTGCCTACAAATAGCACAAGTCCGTAAATCCTTGGAACTCCTAAGGATTTGCGGACTTTTTGTGGCAGGGGCAGAAGGGATCGAACCCTCGGCCTACGGTTTTGGAGGTCTACACGGTCAAATCCACAAGTTCTTGATAACAGGTCACAACTCGTACATTCTTTTTGCTTCCAGATGCATCAAGATGTATGGCTAGCAAATTATATTACCTATGAGTTTATAAAAATCTTGAGCTTATACGAGGAAATCATTAAAGACGCCTAACCGATATTGTCGCTCAGTGTCAATTTATTATAAAAGGGTAAAACACACGCTATCTGCTTTAAGCATATTATTGGATAAAGATATTTATAGGAGCTGATTTATTTGTATAGAAGCTGTTTTTCTCCTAAAGGTACGGATATTCCTGCTCCCCTAAGGGACTACGGGCCGGAGCCATTCGTCATAGATATTGGCCGTACAACCAAGCAAAACAACACCTTCCGCACTGCGCTATGGACCGGACACTACCTACAGCTCACGCTCATGAGCATCAACGTCGGTGATGATATCGGGTTGGAGCTCCATTCAAACCACGACCAGTTTATACGAATTGAGCAGGGGCAAGGGCTTGTAAGGATGGGGCAAAGCAAGGACAACCTAACTTTTCAGCGAAGAGTCCGAAGTGGCTATGCTATCATAGTCCCCGCCGGGACATGGCACAATCTGATAAACACTGGCAATATACCGCTTAAGCTGTATTCAATTTACGCCCCGCCTCAGCACCCAAAAGGTACTGTCCACAGGACAAAAGCAGATGCGATTGCCGCAGAGTAGGATGGTTGAAAAGCCGCTGCCTTTAAATTTAAAGGCAGCGGCTATTATTTATATGTTTTTTATACTTGAAGCTATCCTGCGGACTTTCTATATGATTTCGAATACACTCAAAATACCCATTAATATAAGAAGTATGCCCGTTACCATGTTGACCGGCAAGCCCGGGAGCCGTCCGAGCTTGTTGCCAAGCCTGAACGCCAACAGATTCATAGGCACCGAGACGGCAAAAAAGAGAAGAATCATAAGGTACATGCGTCCGCCGAAGGTACCCGTGCCTACGCTGAAGGCTCCGACGATATCTTCAATCCCCGCACCTAAGAGAATCAATGTTATGTCTGCCGGTGAGAAACTCTCCTTAGGATGCCCCAAAGCCTTTCCGAC
>JASDTK010000089.1:448-4761 GCA_041891555.1 Oscillospiraceae bacterium | reverse complement strand
CAACATGGCCCGGCTTCTCGGTGTGTGGCATAACATATGCGGATGGTTCGTCTGAACCCAGGCTTTGGGAAACCTCGAGCTCATCGGAAACTTCAGTCAATTCGATTTTCACTGTACCGGCGGTAATGACGTTTTTTGCCGTTGTGCCGGCTGTCAGGTAGGCATAGGTGCCGTAGCCCGCCACTGAGAGCAGGAGAATTATTACAGCCGCAAGAGCCAATTTTTTCTTCATTGTTTAACGTCCTTTCATGCAAGAGCTATTTCTTCAGACCTTAGGTCAGCCGCTCCCCAAAACAAACGGTTCGCCTAAAAACTGAAACGGGGTTCCCGGATGGGAAAAGTACTTTCCCATCCGGGTCGAAAACGATACTGCAGACTGAGTATCACACTGAGGGGTACTTTGCTTCCAACGCGGTGAAAGCGGCGGCAGAGGTATCAAAGCCTTCGGATTGTATGGCTTCTGCAACGATATTCATTTTAAAACCATCTGTGCCTGAGATGTCGGCCATTTGCTGGTTGCTAAGCCCGGTGGGGATTTTGATGCTGGTGAACAGAGGACTTATAGTCGTGTTGATAGGCAGTATATAATTGTACTCATAGATGTAAGTGATAGTATTGATAGAAGGATTCGACGAATGATCAATGATATTTGAGCGCGTCCATTCGCCGTCTATGAAGCCGATGAAGATGGTTGTCAGATCGGTACCGGAGGGGATAGCCGCTTTCCATGCCGATGCATTGCTAATTGTTACCTTCATACGGACATAAGCAGGGTTGCTGCCGTCGTTTTCTATTGTGGGATCTTTGGGAAGAACAGCACCGGGGAAGATGTTTGAATAAGTATTACCATCGGTTGTGTTGTCGTTATCTGTGGTCCAGACAGCCTGACCAAATGTATCTGAAGTTTGATTGACAACATGTTCATACAGTTTTATCGAAACGTCACCGACCGTGAAAGAGTTTTCGGCGGTATCATTGTCCGTGAAGTACGCCAGTGTGCCGCCGATGGCGAGCGCTGCAACAATTATTACGGCGGTGAGACTGAGGAGCAGGGTTTTCTTCTTCATTTAAATCATCCTTTCAGTTTGTTTTAATTAGATTTATGGAAAGTATTTCAGCTTGGAAAAAATAAATCAATTGCCTCACCTATGGCTGAGTTATAATCGGCATCTCCGGAGGCTTGATATGCGAAAGCTTGAACAGTGAATAATCCAGCATGGCTTGGGTCGCTTTGATCTGACTGTCCTCGCCGTTGGCCTCCATAATACGGCGGCGTTGACGGCGCAGCTCCCGAAGCTTAAAGTCAATTTCGCCGGTTTGGGATAAATAAAGAGCAGAATCTACGTATCCTTTCGACTTGAGTCGAACAAGAACGAGATTCTGCTCGGTGAGCTGGGCGATTTCTTTGTCGATATCATTGATTCTGCGGTTGGAGCGAAGCTCCTTTTCCCGAAGCTCGGTCAGCTGGGTTAAGACCGGGGACAGGATTTGCGCACGATGCCGTTTCAGCTTGTGGTACATGCGGAGGATTGCCGTGACAATCTGTTCCTCCGGTATCTGTGAGGTGGGGCAAAGGTCTTTATCACGGTCATGCCTCCGGCAAGTCCAGTAGACCTTTTCATTGACGATTTTTCTGCGGAACAGAGTACCGCAGCCTTCACAGCGGATTTTCTTTGCCAGCAGTGCGGAGGAAACCGTTCCGTTTGTCTGCCTCCGTCGGCTATCCATCAGTGCCTGCACCCGCTGAAAGTCCTCCTTGGAAATAATCGCCTCATGGCAGTTCTCTACAAAGTATTTCGGTTTCTCACCCTTGTTGCGCACCTGCCGGAACGGGATTTCGTTGGTGGCAAAGCTCTTTTGCCAGATCATATCTCCGGTGTAGGCGATGTTGGTGAGGATGTACGCCACCGTACTTGGGTGCCAGACGGTTCGCCCTTTGGTGCGGGGGACGCCTGCTTTGTTCAGCTCGTCTGCGATGTCATCCTTTCCCTGACCGCTGAGATAAGCGGCATAAATGCGGCGCACCACCTCGGCCTGTTCGGGAATAATCATTAGGGTGCGCCCCTCCAGCCTGTAGCCGTAAGGCTCGGACGGCGATAGGTAATCGCCCTTTTCCATACGGATGCGGACGCTGATGCGCATATTGTTTGAGTGGTTCTGTGACTCCATCTGTGAAAAAGCGCCGTAGATGGTGGCAATCTGCTCAGACGTCATTTTTCCGGTGTCGATGTTCTCCTTTTCAAAGTGGATGGAGATGCCCAGCCGTAAAAGCTCCCGCACATACTGGATATATTCCTTGGTGTTTCTCGCGAAACGGGATATGGATTTGACGAGGACGCGGTCGATCTTTCCGTCCCGGCAATCCTGAATCATCCGGTTGAATTCATCCCGCTTGCTTGCCACAAGGCCGGAGATGCCCTCGTCGGCATAAATGTCCGCCAGTTCCCAGCTCTCCTGTGCGGCGATATGCCGGGTGTAATAATCCACCTGTGCGATGTAGGAGTTCTGCTGATCCTCCGAATCACTGCTCACACGGGCATATGCCGCCACACGGAGCTTTGCCGTTTCCGGCTTTCGCGCCTGTATCAATGTGATTTTAGGCGCTTCCGCCGATGTTGAATTGGGTTGATACATCTTTTTTCCCTCCTTTCAACGACATACACTACCACACCTCCCGGCATATAGCTACCGAATCGTTGATAATATTCAGAAAACAATTCCGCGACTCAGCATAGTGCGATGATGGTGGGTCGCAGCCTGCGTTCCAAGTCTTTTTTAATCCTTTCAATTTCCTGATCTGTCATGTTCTTGGCGGCCGCAAGACGTGTGAGCTGCTGCAGGGCGGCAGCGTACATCAGATTACCGGATACCTGTGCGTTTGTCATGGTGTTTCCCTCCCTGATAAAATAGGCGTCGGAGCCAGTCCGACGCTGATTGCCAGCGCCTCGTCAATTTTTTTCATTTCCTGTTCATCCAGCCTTCCGACATATTCCCGAAGCCTGCTGCGGTCTATGGTGCGTATCTGCTCCAAAAGCACAAAGGATTCCTTCAGGCGGCCGCAGGCATGACCGATGCTTGCATGGGTGGGGAGCGGCTTTTTCGGCTTCGCTGTAATGGCGGCGGCAATCACGGTGGGACTGTAACGGTTTCCAACGTTATTTTGCAGAATGATAAGGGGCCTTACACCGCCTTGTTCCGAGCCGACCGTTGGATTTAAATCTGCATAGTAGATGTCGCCTCGTAAAATGGTATTATGGAACTGTTTCAAATACACACCTCTTTTCCTATGCCGGTATTCTTAATGGCACAAAAATAAGAACCTCACGCCGTTTACAAAATCAAAGATTTTGACGGCTGAGAGAACCTTGTTGCTTCGCAATATGGGACCGCCGATCCCTAATGGCGTGAGGTTCTCATGGCTTCTGACATTAAGATTTTTCTTCTGTGCTTAATTTGACACTACTCCCCAAGCACACAGAGCTCTGGTTTATAAGAGCTCAAAAGGCGACGGCCTGAACTGCGGCTGGCTTCACCGCATCATAGGAATCTCACCTCCACCGGGATCTCCGCTGGCTGCCCTCATTGCGTGGTCCCCAGGTCTTGTGGGGGCTGTGACTGGACAGAAGTATCAATATGGGCTGACGGGGTCATTGCAAAACAGGCTGCCACAGCCTGCTTTTCGGACGGATGGGTACCGCTTTGCACCTTATTTGGCCGTCTTTGATAGGGTGGAAAATGAGAAACCATGAACAGAATAAAAATAATATGGTTGCTTTCATGTTCTCATCGCCGTCCTACAGGTGGTCTTGGCGCATCCTCCGGGGTCGCTTTCCCGTTTGGGGTCCGTCAGCTAACGTATTCAGGTCGTCGGATATGAAATTTTCAAAGAGCAATGAGGGTGAATAGAAAAACCCCCTCACTACTAAGCCGATTTCGTGAGGGGGTCTACAAAAAATATTTTTACTTTTCTATCATTTTTTTGAGCTTCAGCCGAATCTGTCGTTCACGGTAGCTGATAGTTTGTTGCTTGATACCGGTTTCCCGCTCCAATTCCGACTGAGATTTTCCTTGAAAGTACAGGGCAAAGATTAAAGCCTGTTCCTCCTTAGAAAGCTGTGCGAGGCATCGGTGGAGCTTTTCCGCTATGAGCTTGTCCACGACCACATCCTCCACACGGGGAGAAGCAAGGTCTGGAATCCCATCCTCACCTGTTGTTTCCACCGTATCCATGGCACTGTAATAAAAGACGCCGTGTGCCATATCCCTTTCCTCCAGATAGGTTTCACGGCGCTTCATGCGGTGATAGGTAACAT
>JASDTK010000089.1:0-438 GCA_041891555.1 Oscillospiraceae bacterium | reverse complement strand
CACAAGCTGACCCTGCACCTTGATTTGGTATTTTTTCTTGATCTCCCTCTGATGCTGAGTGTCTCTTTTGATGCTTTTCATAAAATCTGCTCCTTTGAATTTCAAATTTTTGAAATCCGCCGGAGCCATCGAATCCGCATAAACGAAACAAGACGGCAGGAGAACCTCCTTTGCAGGAAGTTCCGCACTGCCGTCTTGCGTTCTGGCGGATTTCATTTTTATTACTGAGGTACGGTTATGCTACAGGTTTTACACGATCATGCGTTATGTTCAACGTGCCATCGGTATTTACGGTGATGCGAGTAACGCAATCTTTTATCTGAATTTCAAACAGACGTTGATCGCTGCTCATATCGCCGATGCGTTTTTTATTCAGGTTTCTTACTTCGGTCATAGAAATACTTCCCTCCCCTCGACTGATTTGTGAGTGTTCAGGCA
>JASDTK010000088.1:0-4820 GCA_041891555.1 Oscillospiraceae bacterium | reverse complement strand
TGAATATACCAAGGAACTGGTTTCTGCCGTGACAATGAGGAGACGAGTCAATGTCTGAACCGGTACTCGAGGTTAGAAACCTGAACGCCTTCTATGTCAATCACGGCTTTCTCGACAAGAGAACTGTCAAGCAGATACTTTTCGATGTGAGCTTTTCCGTCAGCGAAGGAGAGATTCTCGGGCTTGTGGGTGAGTCCGGCTGCGGAAAATCGACGCTTTCAAAGACTGTTTTGGGGCTCCACACGGACTATGACGGCGAAATAATCCACTATACCGAGAGACCGCAGATGGTTTTTCAGGATCCTAAGGGCTCGCTGAACCCCGCGAAGACCGTTGAGTGGATAATCGAAGAGCCGCTTAGGGTTTATGGAAAGTACGATAAAGCTGAGCGCCGCGAACGGGTGATGGACATGCTCCATAAAGTAGGACTTGGTCCGGAATATGCGGATAGAAAACCTAGAGAGCTATCTGGCGGGCAGCGTCAGCGCGTCGGTATTGCCGTAGCGCTCATACAAAGACCAAGGTTTATTATTGCGGACGAACCTGTTTCCGCGCTGGATGTCACAATTCAGGCGCAGATACTGGAGCTGCTTTTGCAGCTCCGCCACGAATTTGACCTGAGCTATCTTTTCATATCACATGATCTGAACGTGATACGCCAGATGAGCGACCGCGTAATTGTCATGGACGAGGGGTGCATCGTTGAAGAGGGCACGCCTGAAGAGGTTTTTAACTCTCCGAAGACGGACTACGCCAAAAAGCTTATAGCGGCATCATTCATTTAAAAACAAGAACGCCTTCGATTTTCGAAAGCGTTCTTGTTTTTTATCATCGTCACAGATTTTCAAGCTGCTTCAGCCACAGATCGCATCGGGCATCTGAGGGCATACGAAGGTCTCCGCGCGGACTGAGCGAAAGTGTGCCTACCTTCGGCCCGTCCGGCAGACAGCTGCGCTTGAACTGCTGGGCGAAAAAGCGGCGGATAAAGGTACGCAGCCACTTCAGGATTGTTACATGGTCATAAACTCCGTCAAAGGCGAGCTCTGCCAGACGCAAAACTTTTTTCGGCTCACAGCCGCGGCGTATCATGTGATATAGGAAAAAGTCGTGCAGCTCATATGGCCCGACGAGTTCCTCGGTCTTCTGGCTTATATCGCCGTTCTCAGCGGGCAGAAGCTCAGGCGAGACAGGCGTTGCCAGTATATCGCGCAGAACCTCGGCGAGCGTGTCCGTCTCGGCGGTGTCGGCGCAGTAGGCGACAAGGTAGCGCACAAGTGTTTTTGGAATGCCGCAGTTCACGTCGTACATCGACATATGGTCGCCGTTATAGGTCGCCCAGCCGAGAGCGAGCTCCGACATGTCGCCTGTTCCGACTACAAGCCCGCCTGAGCCGTTAGCGATGTCCATGAGCACCTGAGTGCGCTCGCGCGCCTGTGAGTTCTCGTAGACGACGTTAAGCTCGCTCTCGTTGTGGCTTATGTCTTCAAAATGCTGCCTCACGGCCTTAGTAATGTCTATTGTTTTTCTGGCTGCGTGAAGCTCGTCGGCGAGAATCTCGGAATTGCCCTTTGTGCGTTCGGTTGTGCCGAAGCAGGGCATACTCACGGCGATTATGCTCTCGCGCGGAAGACCCAGCAAATCGATGGCTTTCGCCGAAATCAGCATTGCGAGAGTCGAGTCGAGTCCGCCTGAAATACCGATGACGAGACTCTTAGCGCCAGAATGTTCTATACGTTTTTTAAGCCCCAGAGCGGCAAGACGGAAAATCTCCTCACAGCGCGCCATACGCTCCGACACATCGTGTGGAACAAAGGGCGTAGGGGAATAGCGCCTTGTGAGCTTTGTTTCTTCCTCATGCAGGTAAAAGCCGATTTTAACGAGTTTTGAATCATTTATGGGACGGAAGCTGCCTATTCTCATGCGCTCGAAGCATAGATATTCAATATCGAGCTCGGACAAAATAAGTCCTGTCCCGAAGCGACGCTCGCAGAGCAGACTGCCGTTTTCCGCGATAAGATTATGTCCCGCGAACACAAGGTCCGTCGTGCTTTCTCCCTCGCCTGCGTCTGCGTAGATATAGCCGCAGATGAGGCTGCCCGATTGTCCGGTGACAAGCCCGCGCCTGTATATATCCTTAGAGGCGACCTCGTTGCTTGCGGAAAGGTTCAGTATGACCGTCGCTCCCGCCTGTGCCAGCCGTGAGGAGGGGGGGATGGGTGTCCATAAATCCTCGCAGATTTCGACCCCTGCGCAGAGCCCGGGTACTGTTTCGCAGGGAAACAGTACGTCGGAACCGAAATAGGTGTTGTGTCCGGCAAAGGCGAGCGGATGCCCTTCGCTTCCGCCCTCGAAGAACCAGCGCTTTTCATAAAACTCGCCGTAATTCGGAAGGAACATTTTCGGAACGAGCGCCAGCAGCTCTCCGTGGCAGCAGACAGCGGCGCAGTTATAAAGCTTTCCCGCGAAAAGCACCGGCAGACCGACTGTAAAAAGCATATCGATTTTCACTGTTGAGGCAAGAAGCTGTCCCAGAGCGTCCTCCGCGGCCTTTGTCAGCGCACGCTGCAAAAACAGGTCGCCGCAGGTATAGCCGGTGACGCACATTTCGGGCAGGGCAAGGATTTTGACGCCCTGCATATCCGCTTCCCTGATGATGTTCAGAATCGAAGCTCTGTTGTACTCGCAGTCCGCCACGCGAATCTCAGGCGTTCCGGCCGCAACCTTAATGAATCCGTCTTTCATAGCTTATCTCCTATGCACGGCATTTAGTTCGAATTGCTGACAAGCTCAAAGAGGCTTTCGTCAAAATGCTTCAGCAGCGCCGAGCGGCAGTCCTTGAAGGTCGCGCTGTCGATAACGACCTCAAGCCTTCCTTCGCTGATAGTACAGCTTTCCACCCCTGTCAGCTTTGGAAACACGTTTGCCTCAAGCTCTTCTTTCAGCTCGCCGAGAGTCGTATCGTTCTGCGAGTAATAAGCTGCGTCATGCTGAGCCTCATAGCCAGCGAGCGGATCGGGGCGCGCGGTAAAGCAAATAACAAGAAAGAGAATGAAAAGCATTAAAAACATCGCTACGCCGACAGGGCGTATTTTTTTGATAAAATCTTGGCCTGCTGTCATTTTCCCCTCCGTCGTTTACCGAAACGGATATTTGCGCCGCTGTTACACGGCGCAAATCCATTAAAATTCAAGTTTCTTCTCAATATAGGAAGCGAGCTCGTTTATATTTACGCGTACCTGCGCCATAGAATCGCGCTCGCGCACTGTTACGCAGCCGTCGGTCTCTGAATCAAAGTCATAGGTCACGCAGAAGGGTGTGCCGATTTCGTCCTGACGGCGATAGCGCTTGCCGATTGAGCCTGACTCGTCGTATTCAACCATAAAGTGCTTCTGAAGCGAGCGGAAAAGCTCCTCCGCCGGCTCGCCGAGCTTTTTGGAAAGAGGCAGAATGGCGCACTTTATGGGCGCGAGAGCGGGGTGCAGATGCAGAACGACGCGGGTGTCGTCCTTCTCGGCGTCCACGACCTCTTCATCATAGGCGTCGACGAGGAAAGCGAGGGTTGCTCTGTCCGCACCGAGCGAGGGCTCGATGACGTAGGGAACATAGTGCTCGTTGCGTTCCTGATCGAAGTAGTCCAGATCCTGACCCGAGGTTTTCTGGTGCTGGGTTAGGTCGTAGTCCGTACGGTCCGCGACGCCCCAGAGCTCGCCCCAGCCGAAGGGGAAGAGATATTCGAAGTCCGTCGTCGCCTTTGAATAGAAGCAGAGCTCCTCTTTGTCGTGGTCGCGCAGACGGAGATTTTCATCGGTCATGCCGAGATTTAAAAGCCACTCGTGGCAATAGGAACGCCAGTATTCGAACCACTTGAGGTCGGTTCCGGGCTCGCAGAAGAACTCAAGCTCCATCTGCTCGAACTCGCGGATACGGAAAATAAAGTTACCCGGAGTTATCTCGTTGCGGAAGCTCTTGCCGACCTGAGCCACGCCGAATGGTATCTTGCGCCGTGTGGTACGCTGGATGTTTTTGAAGTTTACAAAGATGCCCTGAGCCGTCTCGGGACGCAGATAGACCTCGGTCGAATTGTCCTCGGTCACGCCCTGATGGGTCTTGAACATAAGATTGAACTTTCGTATATCGGTAAAATCGGACTTGCCGCAGCCCGGACAGGGTATGGAGTTCTCGCGGATGAAAGAAACCATCTGCTCGTTTGTCATGGCTTCAACATTGACGCCGTCCTTAGGGTTCTCCTTGAGCCAGCCTTCGATGAGCTTGTCCGCACGATGGCGCATTTTGCAGGCCTTGCAGTCGATGAGAGGGTCGTTGAAGGTCGTGACGTGGCCGGAGGCTACCCAGACCTGCGGATTCATCAGAATCGCGGAGTCCAGACCCACGTTATAGGGGCTCTCCTGTACGAATTTTTTCCACCATGCGCGCTTTATGTTGTTTTTGAGCTCAACTCCGAGCGGGCCGAAGTCCCAGCTGTTCGCAAGTCCGCCGTAGATTTCGCTGCCGGCGTAGACTATGCCGCGGTTTTTGCAGAGGGCTACGAGCTTGTCCATTGATTTTTCTGTGTTTTTTAGCATTACTTTCTTTTCTCCTTGTCCCGTGGCTGGCTGCCATAGGTATAATTTAATAAGCGGTGTCCCGCTTTATTTACTTTGTGAGCTTGCGTTTATTTCCCTTTTCGTCGACGATGTAAACGGAGTCCAGCGTCTGCTTCGCGCCCTGCCGCCACTCGGAGAGGTATTCCTCGCGGAGAGCCTTGCGCTCGCAGGCTTCTTCCTGCGTCAAATCACGCTCGCGTGAGATGCGTGTAAGCT